>JADHLJ010000032.1 GCA_016780745.1 Alphaproteobacteria bacterium
TACGCGCGCTCCTCCGTGCTCAGCACCAACACTTCAACCGGACGACCACGTGGCATCACAACGCCTCCAAAGCATGTGAAGCCAAAGCGTAAACCAAATCAGAAACTTAATGAATTGTACTTCGATTCCAGGACACTAGAACCAAGCCACCCCCGCACGCCTCGTTTAAACAGCCCGGAATCAACCCCATGTACCGCAAACCGAACTTCCTCTTCATTCAGGCCGACCAATTGGCGGCGCGCGCGTTGCCGAGTTATGGGAACACCATCGCCAAGACACCGGCGATTGATGCCTTGGCGCGCGAGGGCGTGGTTTTCGAAAATGCGTTCTGCAATTACCCGCTTTGCGCGCCGTCGCGGTTTTCGATGATGTCTGGGCTGCTGGCATCCAATGCCGGCGCCTATGACAATGGCGCGGAGTTTCCCGCGTCGTTGCCGACCTTCATTCACTACCTGCGGACGCTTGGGTATCAGACCGCATTGTCGGGCAAGATGCACTTCATCGGTCCGGACCAACTGCACGGTTTCGAGGAGCGGCTGACCACCGATATCTATCCTTCGGATTTCAACTGGTCGGCCAATTGGGAGAACACCGTCAGCGGCAGCGAGCGGCTATTGGCGGCGGCGGGCGAGGTCAATGGGATCCTGAAATCCGGGATCTACGAGCGGACCGTGCAGCTGGATTTCGATGAGGAAGTCGCCTTCAAGGCCAACCGCAAGATCCACGATCTGGCGCGGTCCGATGACGACCGACCGTTTTGCCTGTTCGTCTCTTTCACGCATCCGCATGATCCCTTCGCGGTTCCCAAGCGATATTGGGACCGTTACCGCCATGACGAGATCGATATGCCGGTGGTGCCCGCCATGCCCCGCGAGGCGCTGGACGCGCATTCCAAACGCCTGTTCGATCATATCGGCGTGGCCGAGGCCGCGATGACCGACGCGGATATTCGCGTGGCGCGTCATGCCTATTACGGGGCGGTCAGTCTTATCGACGATCAAGTGGCCGATCTCATGACGACGCTTCGAAGCGCCGGTTTGGACGAGGATACGATCGTTGTCTTGCTCTCGGATCACGGAGAGTCCCTGGGCGAACGCGGGCTTTGGTTCAAACGCTCTTTCTATGATTGCGCGCTGCGGATTCCCTTGATTGTTTGGGCGCCGGGTCGCTTCGAGGCTGGCCGGCGCGCCGATAACGCCTCGCTGGTCGATCTTCTACCGACCGTCGTCGATATCGCCGATCGGGATCGCGGACAGGACCAGATCAACACCCGATATGACGGCAGGAGCCTGCTTCCCATGCTTGAGGGCGGAGAAGCCCAGGGACCGAATCGAGTCCTGGCCGAGATGAGCGGCGAGGGGTTGCAAACCCCTTCGGTCGCGGTGATCGACGGATCGGTGAAATACATTCATTGCGCCGGTGATCCGCCGCTTCTTTTCGACCGATCATCCGATCCCCATGAAGTTCGAAACCTCGCCGATCAACCCGATCACGCCACGCTGGCAACCCGGATGGCGGCGGTCGTCGCCGAGACCTGGGACCTTGACCGGTTCCACAATGACGTTTTGGAAAGCCAGCGCCGCCGCCATCTCGTCGACCGGGCTCACGCGCGTGGTGTCGCGCCGTCATGGGACTATGACGTACCGAATGCCGGATCGGCGCAATATTTCCGGCCAAGCCCGGCAAACCCCAGCGCCTCGAACTACAACGATGACTTCGAGGTTCGCGCCCGCGCCGATGGCGTCGCGCCAAACCCGCGGGACTTTCCATAATTCGCGCGAAACCGGCGGGTTAGGCCTTCAAGTTCCTAGAGACAGCTTATCCCAAGGGCGACTGATGCTGGGAGACCATTTGCCAGCCGCCGCCCCGATAGGCGTAGACCGTGGTCGACCGGGTCATACCCTCGACGGTGGTGTCGCCGTGGGTGGTCTTACCGTCGGCGGAATAGATAAGAATACCAATATCGCCGTAGAGCCGGGTGGAGATGTCGCTCGCGTCCATGCGGTGGATCTTCATGGTTCCGGCCTTGTAGGCGGCGATGACCTCGGCCCGCGTGGTGGTCTTGCCGGTGGTGGATATGAACTGCATATCCTCGCCGACAACCGTGCTCAAAAGATCGAGATCGCCGTCGAGCAGAGCCCTAAGGCGTGTCTCGTGCGCCTTGATCAGCGCCTTTTCTCGTTCCGCGTCGCTCATGATTGTTCTCTCCTAATTCGCCGCCTAAAAGGCCTCCTAATCCGCCATCGTCAGGCCGCCGCTGACGCTGAGGACCTGGCCGGTGACGTAGTCGGACATGTTGGAGGCGAAGAACAGCACCGCGTCGGCGATTTCCTCGGGCTCGCCGATGCGGCGGAACGGCACGGCGCGGGCCAGTTTTTCGCGCATGCTCTCGGGCTGCGACATCAAGAGCGGAGTGTTGGTCGGGCCTGGGCAGACGCAATTGACGTTGATCTTGTGCCGTGCCGTCTCGCGGGCCAGCGACTTGGTAAAGGCGATGACCCCGCCCTTGGCGCCGGCATAGATGGTCTCGCCCATGGAACCGACTCGCCCGGCGTCGCTGGAGATGCTGACGATCTTGCCGGCATTGGCCGCGACCATGTCCGGCAGGAAGGCCTTCACCACGTTCATCGGGCCCTTGAGGTTGATATCCAGGATCTTGTCCATGAATTCCGGGGTGGCGTCGAGGAAGGGCTGAATCCGGTCCCAACCGGCGACGTTCACGATGATATCCACGGTCTTGGCGCCGTCGTCGGTCGCGGTGGCGGCGAAGGCGGCCACGCTGGCGCGGTCCGAGATATCAAGCGTGACGGCGGTCGCCGACCCGCCGGCGGCGCGCGCCATCTCGGCGGTCTCGGTGTTGCCGGCCTCGTCCATGTCACCGGTGAAGACCACCGCGCCGGCGGCCGCCATTTTCAAGACCGTCGCCCGGCCAATACCCGAGGCGCCACCCGTAACCACTGTCAATTTTCCCGTCAGATCAACCACGTTCCGTCACTCCGTTCCGCCGATCCCCGTTCGATCCCAATGGAATCGTCCGAAGGGGACGGCGCGTTAGATTTTCCACATGCGTGGTGAGACCCAAGACGACCTTGACATGATTTGGCCGATGCCTTGGTATGCCATCGCACGAACAGGGCGAATGTCGTTCAAGGCTTGGCCGACGTCAACAAGACCCGCCAAGCCGTCGCGCGTTTGACCCCAAAGTCTGGAAATTGTTGGTCCACGCCCGGAAGCTGCCAGGGGACGTTGGACATCCTAGCCTCACGGACGGCAGCAGGCATTTGGGAGGAACAGATGAGACCCACCTTGCGTACGACCGTCGCGGCCGCGGCCCTTGTCGCCGCTAGCGCCAGCCTGGCTCAGGCCGAGATAAAGATCGGCGTGCTCTATCCGATCGCCGGAAATGGCGCGGTGTACGGCACCCCCGCCATGCATGGCCACAATATGGGCGTCGACGAGGTTAACGCCGCCGGCGGTATCCTTGGTCAGAAGGTCGTCTCCTTCGCCCGCGACACCAAGTTGAAGCCGGCCGCCGCGGCCGCCGCCGCCAAGGAGTTGATCACCAAGGAAGGCGTCGATGTGCTCATCGGCGGTCTGAGCTCGGCCGTTGGCCTGGCGATTTCCGAGGTCGCGCGTCAGGAAGGCATCGTCTATATCGCGACGATCCCCAAGACGATCCAAATGACCACCACGAAGCTGCACAAGCACGTTTTCCGCACCTCCTCGCATACCGATTTCGAGGGTGACGCGATCGGTCAGATCGTCAATAAGCTTGGCAAGAACAAGGTGTGTGACATCCAACTCGACTATGCCTATGGCCATGATCTGGCCGCCGGTATCGAAAAGGGCCTGGCCAAGCACGCGCCGAACGCCAAGAAGGTGATCGATCTGCGCTCCAAGCTCGGCGCGACCGACTACAATGCCCAGATCACCCAGATCCTCGGCTCCGGTTGTGATGTCGTGACCAGTGTTCTGTGGGGCTCGCACTTCGTGAACTTCGCCCAGCAAGCCAAGCCGTTCGGCCTATTCGACAAGGTCACCTACATCTCCGGCGGCGAGATCGCCAGCCATGAGATCGCCGGCAAGATGGGCAAGGACTATCCGGATAACGTGATCTCCAACACCTACGAGCTTTGGTACGATCACAGCTTCCCGGGGCATGAGAAGTTCCAGGCCGATCTCGCCAAGCGCTCCGGCAAGAAGGAAACCGCGATGTGGCCGGTACTTTCCTATACCGGGGTGAAATTCATCGCCGCCGCCGCCGCGAAGTCGGGCTCGATGGATGCCGACAAGCTGGCCGCCGCGCTGGAAGGTCTGACGATCGACACACCGGTTGGCGAGCGTACGATTGACCCGAAAACCCATCAGGCCAACACCGGCCAATTCTGGGGGCCGATGGTCAAGAAAGACGGCGTCGATTATCGAGTGATGAACCCGGTGACCTTCTATCCGGCGACCCTCGACTAGGCTCGCTCGGTTGATTTGAACCAAATGATCTCCCGGTTTCCGCCCCAATTTGGCGGGAACCGGGAGCGTTTCTTGAACAAATAGGGGTACCGGCACTTATGGACATGCTTCTGTCCAGTCCGACATTCGCGTTTATCCAGGTGTTGAACTCCATCTCGCTCGGGATGAATTTGTTCATTATCGCCGCCGGATTGTCGCTTATCTTCGGCGTGCTACGGGTGATCAATTTCGCCCATGGCGTGTTCTATATGTTCGGCGCCTATATCATGTATACCGTGGCCCAGGACCTGGAACTCGGTTTCGTGACCGGGGTGATCGCCGCCGCCGCCGGCCTCGCCGTCATCGCGATTGTCGTCGAGCGTGGACTGTTCCAGTGGCTCTACGACAAAGAGCATCTGATGCAGCTCCTGCTGACCTTCGCGATCGTCCTGATCATGGGCGATCTGGCCAAGATCATCTGGGGCACCGATCAGCTCAGCGTTTCCTATCCCGACGGTCTGAGCGGAGCGGTCGATCTCGGCGTTACCTTCTATCCGGCGTATCGGATGATGCTGGCGGTGATCGGACCGGTGATCTTCATCGGCCTGTTCCTGCTAATCGAGCGGACCCGTTGGGGCCGGCTGACCCGCGCCGCGACCCAGGACATGGAGATGCTGGCGGCGCTCGGCGTCAATGTTCCCGTGATTTACGTGACCATCTTCCTGATCGGCTCGGCGCTCGCCGGTGTCGGTGGCGCCTTGGCCGCGCCGATCAACAGCCCGACGCCGGGCATGGACGCGACCATTATCGTCGAATGTTTCGTGATCGTGATCATCGGCGGTCTCGGCTCGCTCTGGGGCACCTTTGTTGGCGCGCTGATCTATGGCTTCGTCTTCAATTTCGGCTCGGTCATCGTGCCCAACTGGCAGGATGTCTTTGCCTTCCTTTTGCTGATGGTGGTGCTGTTGATCCGGCCATGGGGGCTTTTCGGCAAGCCCGAGCGCGAGGGGCACTGAGCCATGGGTTGGAACATGCCACGCGGGGTTCTATTCACCTGCATCGTCGTCCTGGTCGCGCTCGCGCTGATCCCGATGGCGGATTCACGCTACCTGATCGATATCTCCACCGAGATCATGGTTTACGCGCTGTTCGCGCTAAGTCTCAACGTGATCATCGGTTACTCCGGCAATGTCTCGTTCGGCCATGCCGCTTATTTCGCGATCGGCGGTTATACCAACGCGATCCTGCTGACCACCTATGAGTTGCCGCTGATCGTCGCGTTCCCGGCGGCGGTGCTCGCGTCCGGATTGGCCGCGGCGTTCGTCGCGTATTTCTGCACGAGACTCACCGATATCTACTTCGCGATGCTCACCCTGGCCTTCGCGATGCTGGTCTGGGCGATCGCGTTCAAGTGGCGCTCGGTGACCGGCGGCGATGACGGCTTTGTCGGTGTTACCGTGCCAGAGTTCATTGATGGCCGGGTGCCGTTCTTCTACTTCACCTTGATCACGGTCACGCTTTCGACCGCCGTATTGTGGATGATCTGTCATTCGGCGTTCGGCCAGACCCTGGTGGCGGTTCGAGAGAACATCACCAGGGCCGGCTTCATTGGCGTGAACACCCGACTGATGCGCGGCGCCGCCTTTGCGGTGGCCGGCGCCTTCGCCGGGATCGCGGGCGCGATCTTCGCCATGTATAACCGCGGCGTCTATACGGAGTCGGCGTTCTGGCCCGAGTCGGCCCAGGTGCTGATCATGACCCTGTTGGGCGGGATGTATTCCTTCTTCGGTCCGGCGATCGGCGCCGCCGCGCTCTACCTGCTTGAGCGTTTCGCGAATGAATATACCGAGTATTGGCCGACCGTCCTGGGCGTGATCCTGCTGGTCATCGTCCTGGTCCTGCCGGAAGGTCTCGTCGGGCTGTTCAAGCGCGTCAAGGCCCGCATGGTCGGGGGGAGATGAGCGATGGCGGTGCTTGAAATCAAGGATTTGACCAAGGATTTCGGCGGCTTCGTCGCGATCAATGATGTCACCTTCTCGCTGGAGAAAGGCGAAAAACACGCGATCATCGGCCCCAACGGCGCCGGCAAGACCACGTTTTTCAACCTGATCACCGGCCATTTGGAGCCCAGCCGCGGCTCGGTTGATTTCGAGGGCAAGCCGATAACCGGGATGCCGCCGCACAAGATCGTCCGGCTCGGCCTCGCGCGCTCGTTTCAGCGGATCAACATCTTTCCGCGCATGACCGTGTACGAGAACATCCAGACGTCGCTGATCGCCCGCGACCATAAGCATTTCAGCATGTTCTCGCCCGGCGCGGCGCAGAACCGCGAGGAGACCCGCGAGCTGTTGGATCTTGTCGGTCTCGACACCGAGGCGTTGGAGATCGCCGGTGAGCTGTCCTACGGCAAGCAAAAGCAGTTGGAACTCGCGATCTCGCTTGCCGAGAACCCAAGCGTTCTGCTGTTGGACGAGCCAACCGCCGGCATGTCGCCGCAGGAAACCAACGAGGCGATCGCGCTGGTCGACGAGATCGCCAAGTCACGCGGCCTGACCCTTCTATTCACTGAACATGACATGAGCGTGGTCTTCGGGATCGCCGACCGCATTTCGGTTCTGCACCACGGCGAGTTGATCGCCTCGGGGCTGCCGGAGGAAATGCGGAACAATCCCGAGGTCCGGCGCGTCTATCTTGGCGAGGGCGACGATGCCGCAGCTTGAGGTCCAGTCGATCCATACATCCTATGGTCTGAGCCAGGTGCTATTCGGCATCAGCTTCGATGTCGAGCCCGGCCAGGTGATCTCCCTGATCGGACGCAATGGCGTCGGCAAGACCACGACGATGCGTTCGATCATCGGTCTGACGCCCGCCAAACAGGGCAAGATCATCTTCGAGGGCACGGATATCACCAATCTCGCGGCCTACAAGATCTCGCGCCTCGGCGTCGGTTTCGTGCCCGAGGAAAGGCGGATCTTCCCGCAGTTGTCGGTCTGGGAAAATCTCGACATCGCGCGGCGCGCCTCGCGCGACGGCAAGGGCTGGGACGAGGAGCGGGTCTTTGCCCTGTTCCCGGATCTCAGAGACATTCAAAGCCGTCCCGGCGGTGTGTTGAGTGGCGGTCAGCAGCAGATGCTCACCATTGCCCGCAGCCTGATGAACAATCCGAGCCTGCTGCTGCTGGACGAGCCGTCCGAGGGGCTGGCGCCCAAGGTGGTCGAGGATCTCCGCGATCAGATCAAGCTGCTCAAGGATTCGGGGCTGTCGATTGTTCTGGCGGAACAGAACCTCTCCTTCGTCATGTATCTGAGCGACAAGTGCCACATTCTGGAAAAGGGCGAGGTCAAATTCACAGGCACGCCCGATGATCTCCGCGCCAAGCCCGAGATCCTGGAACAATATCTGACGTTATAGGCCACCGCGCTTGGGCTGATGCGCAAGGCGATCGCACGACAAGCACCGGTAACGCCGAGGACGAAGAGCGATTCTTCGTCAGGGCGACGGCGTGCGGGACGATCAAAAGCAAGAACTATGAAGTTGAACCCTTAAATATTTGGGGTCCTTGTTGACTTTCATTGCTTGATGGAGAGTGAATTCCAATATTTGTCCAGGGTGAAATTTCACATAAAAACAACCGAAACCAGATTGATCGATTAAAGGGTCCATGCCTAAAATACCGCACCGTATAAGAATTGGGGGCGCGGTGATGCAATCCTTGGCAAGAAAGCAATTCCTGACCGCCAGCGCGGCGTTTGTTTCGGTGATCCTTGGGATCACCTCGGCGGTGGCTGGATCCTGTCCACAGGAAACCGACGCCGAACTAATTCCGGCGACCCAGGAAGCCAGGGATCATTGCAAGACGCTTTGGGAAACCGTCAAGGACCCATCGGCCTATCCGCTGGCCGAGTACCAGGACAACCTCAACGCGTTCTTCATCAATTTCTGCCACCGCGACAAGTCCGCCGGTTGGGTCCGCGACAAATATGTGCGGGACACCGGCCCCGGGACCGCGCAGCTGGTCAATGGCGAGTGGGTCGGCAAGTATTTCGGCACCCACGCCCCGGTTGTCATCTGGTACTCGCCGGTGATGCATGACTGGATCAAGACCAACCGGAACGAAGAAACCGAGCATCTCAAGAAAGACAAGGAAGTCATCCCCGACGGCGCGATGATCATCAAGGAGATGTACGCGTCCCCGGCATCGAAATGCGCCGATGTCAAACCCGAGAAACTACTCCCCACCCCGCATGGGGCGGCGATCATGATTCGCGACAATGACGCCAGCCATGATGGATGGTTTTGGGGTTGGTACGGATTCACCGGGTTCGCCAACGACTACCCGGCGAACAACAACGCCAACAACCTACCGAATATGGGCTTTGGCCAGTACTGCATGAATTGCCACGCCTCGGCCCGCGATAACCTGACCTTCTCGTCGCTGAAGAACATCGAGGGCGCGCCGGGCCGGCCGCTGGTCTTCTTGTCTCAGGACGATGACTCCTCGCCGGATACCGCGTCGAACCACCCGGTCGCGGTGCTACCAGGCGACCTCGCGCCGCGGCTTGGACAGCCTCTTCACGCCTATAACCCGGCCTTCACCGAAGCGTTCCCCTGGCCTCACGAGAAAACGTCGCGTCCGAGCTACGAGACCGTTAGCAAGATGCCGTCGGAGACCTATGACAACGTTTTTGTCGAGGCCGGAGGCCCCTCGGTTCATAGCGAGTACCTCACCTCGGACCAGTGCTTGGGCTGTCACGACGCCGGAAGCACCGGGCTTCAATTCGACATGACGGCGCCGGTGACTCCCGCCCAACAGGCCAAACTGCCCTATGTGGATAGCACCTCGGGGCAATCCGATTCCAATACCAAGGCGAGCTTGTGGAACCTGTCGCCCTACGCGACCTGGCGTACCTCGCCGATGGGGCTTGCGGGCCGTGATCCGATCTTTTTCGCTCAACTGGCCAGCGAGACCCAGACGTTTCACAAGCCGATCGCACCGGTCGTGGAAAACACCTGCCTTGGTTGTCACGGCTTCATGGGGCAACGCCAATTCGGCATCGACCAATATATGAAGGATTTCGCGGACGGTAAGGTCACCGACCAGAGCTGCGGAAACTTCACCCGAGCCATGGCCGACGCGGTTCCCTATCCCGCCGATAACCCGAGCGCCGGCCACGCCAATTACGGCGCGCTCGCTCGTGACGGCATCTCCTGTCTGTCCTGTCATCGGATGGTGCTTGGCGAGGCCAAAACCAAAAAATATGCCGGCACGCCAGAAAACCACTGCGTGCAGGAGCGTCAGGAGTTTCTGAACCCGAAGCTTAAGGGTTTCGGCAAAACCTTCACCGGCTCCTTCCTGGTCGGCCCGCCGGACGAGATCTATGGGCCGTTCGAAAAACCGTTGAAGAAGCCAATGCAGCATGCGCTTGGCAATACGCCCAAGCACAACAGCACGCTGGCCATGTCCGAGACCTGCGGGACCTGCCACACGGTGCATCTGCCGGTCTACTTCAACGGCACCAGGGTGGAGCATGACAAGAAGAAAGCCTCGGTCTACGAGCAGTTGACCTATCCGGAATGGGCTTTCTCGGCCTACCGCACCGGCACTTCGCCCGATGGAAAGCTTCCGGGCGGCAAAGGCGCGAAGGCCAAAAGCTGTCAGGCCTGCCATATGCCGAACACCGATCCGGACGGCAGGAAAACCAAGTCCCGGATCGCCAGCATCCAGGAATATTCTAACTTCCCGCAAGCCGAGTTCACACTTGAGCCCAAGGAGATCGATCTGCCGGTCCGGGAGGGTTTCGCGCGGCACACCTTGGTGGGGCTTAACCTGTTCCTGACCAAGATGGGACAGCAATTCCCGGACGTTCTGGGGATCCGCACCACCGATCCGATGCTCGGCAAGACCGGTGTCGATCAGCTGATCTTCACCGAGCAGCAGATGCTCGATCAAGCCGCCCAGGGCACGGTCAACCTCGATGTTGATCTGGCTCGGCTCAAGGATGACACCCTGACCGCCACGGTCTCGGTCGAGAACCTGGTTGGCCATAAGTTCCCATCCGGCGTCGGATTCCGTCGGGCGTTCCTCACCTTTGAGGTGATGAACGCGCTGGGCGAGGTGATCTGGGCCTCGGGCCGGACCGATGGCGCGGGCCGGATCATCGGCCCCGACAACAAGCCCCTGGCGGGTGAGCTTTGGTGGGACGAGACCTGTTCCAAACGGATCGAACCGCTGAAGCGCGTGCACCAACCGCACTATCAGACGATCACGGCCCAAAGCCAGGCGCAGATTTATCAGGAGTTGGTCAGCACCCCGAACAGCGCCACCGACAAGTGCGGACACGACGCGAAGCCGAATGGTCAATTGACCACGTCTTTCCTGTCGATCTGCGCCGAGGTGAAAGACAATCGTCTGCTGCCACACGGTTTCCTTCCCTTGAAGGAGCGCCTCAAGATCTCCAAGGCCCTGGGCGCGGACCGCGCGATGGCCGAGGATTCGGGGGCGACCGCGGTTGGCGACGACCCCGACTACCGGGATGGCGCGGGCGGCGGAGACACGCTGAAATATGTCGTCAAGCTGGCGGATATGAAAGGCAAGGGCAAAGGGTTGAACAAGCCGACATCGGTCCGCGCCCGGATGTCCTTCCAGGCAACCCCGCCTTTCTATCTCCAGGACCGGTTCTGCACCGCCAAGGGTGCCGATACCAGCCGGCTGTATTTCCTGGCGGGGAACCTTAACCTGAACAACACGGCGGCCGAGGACTGGAAGTTCGCGATCGCCGACACGGGGGCGGTGGCGATTTCGAAATAGTTCCGTCGGGGCGCCTAAAGCGAGGTCCCGGTCACGAGCGACGCGGCGGTTCAGTTCTTCAGGTTTTGCCGCTGCCGGAACAGATCGTATTGCCGCTCGCCAATCGTGCAATCGGTCAGGCCAACCGCGAGCTGCGCGGGTACGATCCCAGTTTCAGCGCCCGTACCAACGCGCGCTTGGCGACGATCGCGCGGCGGTGGCTGAAGCCCGGCGATCTCCAGGATCAGCTTGCGCCGAACCGCCGCCGCGAAACTACGCAGGGTCTCGGCGACGACGATAAAGGCGCCGGGCCCGCCGATCACGCAATCCTCGTAGTAGAGATCGATATTCGGTGTCGCGGGAATGCCGAGTGGCGAGGGCCGGTCGTTGTGAATGGGCAGGCCGTTGATGGTGATGCCGTTCTCGAAAGCCCTGAACCGGGTCTGATGCACGTAGAAGCCGCCATTATTCGGGCCATCGCCGGAAATATCGATCACCTTGCGGGCGGCGCGAAATTGCTTGGCCTTGTGAAAGATCCCCACCGCATGCTGGATCGCGCCGCTGATCGAGGTGCGACGGCCCGCCAGCATCGGTGCCTGGTCCAGCAGTTCCGCGAACGCGATCGCGCTTTCCGGGCCGTCGATGACGCGCCAGTCCACCACCACGCGTTGATGCAACGGCCCGGACCATTCCATGTACGCCACCGCGATCCGACCGTTCGGGCCGGCCTGAATGGCTTGGATGACCAGCGGGTCGATGATCGCCTTGACGTAACCATCCCGCTGAAGTCGGCCTTCCTCGGCGTCGATGCTGGCCGATACGTCGACCGCCAGAACCAGCTGCAGGTCGACATCAATCATGTCCTCCGGCGCCACCGAGGTGTCCGGCACAAGGTTTTGCGCGCGCGCGGTCTCGACCCCCGCGACGCTTGTCATGACCAGCGCTGGAAACAGGATCGCGACCAGAAATCGAAGCCAGCGTTTCGACATTGTCCCTCCGGCAAGCATTACAGAGCCATGGACGGGTCGCGGCAAGCGGATTAGTCGAGAAAGTTGTTCAAGCTTGCGTTATAGCTCGCTGGATCCTCGAGATAGGCGGCGTGTCCAACCCCCTTGATCGTTACCCGATTGGCACCCGGTATCAGCTCCGCCATTTCGCTGCTGCGGGCGGGCGGGATGACCCGGTCTTCCTCGCCGATGATGACCAGGGTCGGTACCGCCAGCGCTCGGGCGATGTCTCTTGTGTCGGCGACATGCAGCATCTCGCTGGCCGCCTTGAGGCCGTCATGCCGCACCTCGCCGGCGATCGACGCCGCCTCGTCGCGAACCGCGTCCGCGGCACCTGTCGCGAGCATGGTGCGGGCGCGGGCCCGGCCGAATTCGGCGGGGGAAAGGGATTGGATATCCCGCAATCTGGCTTGCCAGGACTCGGTCAGGGGAGAGCCCTGGGGTTGGTGGTAGCCGGTGAAGGTGCTGGACAGGATCAGGGAGCGCGTCCGCTCCGGCGCCAAGGCCGCCGCGCCCTGGGCCACCACACCGCCCATGGAATGGCCAAGCATATGAGATGATTGAATTTTCAGCGCGTCCAGCAGTTCCACAACCGCTCGGGCATAGCTGTCCAAACTCGGCTCCCGAAGCGCGCTCTCGCCATAGCCCGGCGCGTCCCAGGCAATGACCCGAAACCGGTCCGACAGCCCCTCAAGCTGGGCACGAAAGGAACGCGCGTTGCCGCCCACCCCGTGCATCAGCAGCAGCACCGGCGCGTCGCTTCCTCCGGAGCCACGAGGCCCCGCCTCGAGGTATGACAAAGATCCGCCCGGGCAGTCGACGCTCCCGCGTTCAAACGCGTCCATCCGATTTCCTCTACTCTTTCAATAGCTTATCAAACCGTCCGGGAGAGAACGGCAGAAGTGGCAATCCCGGTTGCCCGGTGCGGATCAGATCCGCCAGCGCCCGTCCCACCGCCGGCATCAGCTGGAAGCCGTGGCCCGAGAAGCCGAAGGCATGGGTCAGGCCCTCATGCACCAGACTGCGGCCGATTACCGGGATCTTGTCGGCGGCCTCGCCGTCGATCCCGGCCCAGGCCCTTACCAGACATGCCCCCCGCAAAATAGGAAATATAGTGCATGTTATTTCGGCGCTTTTTGCCAATCCCTGGACATCAAGCGCGGTTTTTCCCGTCGCGACGTCCGGTTTCCCCTCAAATCCGCCGCCGATCACGACGGTGCCGTTCGCCATCTGCTTGAGCGACAGTTTACGCGAGGCGAGCCCGACCACCGGCTCGACGAAGCGCGGCACCGCCTGGGTCACCATCATCATGTAGGCGGCGGCGCGAACCGGCACCGGCTCGCCCAGCTGTCCGGCAAGCACCGCGCCCCAGGCCCCGGCGCAATTCACGACCTCCGGCGCCTGATAGTCCCCCGCCGAGGTCCGCGCCCGCCAGATGTCGCCCTCGCGTTCCAGCGCTTCGACCGCGACGCCTTCGTCGATCTCGACCCCAGCCGCGACCGCCGCGCGGCGAAACGCGATGCAGGTCCGGTAGGGATCGGCGAAACCGTCGCCGCGCACGATCATCGCACCGGCGCAATGCTCCGCCACCGCCGGGATCAACTCGCGGAGCGCCGCCTGGTCGATGATCTCCTCATGTTCGTAGCCGAGTCCGCGAACTTCCTCGGCCCGCGCCTTGAGCAGTTCCAGATCCGCCTCGCTCTCGGCGATCTTGATCTGGCCGGAAGGCGTGAAGCCGCAGTCATCGCCGACCAGTTCCGGCATCTCGCGCCACATTGCCAGCGCCTTCTCCGAGAGCGGCAACTCCGCCACGTGCCGCCCCAGCCGCCGCACCCCACCGGCGTTGACTCCAGAGGCATGCCGACCCACGGTCTCGCGCTCCACCAACCGCACCCGCGCCCCGTCCCGCGCCAGCTGCAGCGCCGCCGACAGCCCATGTAACCCGCCGCCGATCACGAGGACATCGCTGGTCTTAATCATGGGCGGGGTTCCTGAGTTAAGTCGCGTTTGAGGGAACTAAAGAGCGCCCTCACTCAAACTCCGCCATCCAATCCTCGATGAGGCGGCGGGCGATGCTGTCGGGGCGGGGCAGACTGTTGCCGAGGCGCTCGAAGTTCTTGAGCTCGTCCAGGGTGAACCACTGGGCGTCCTCGACTTCCTCATCATTGCGGTTGATATCGGTGGTCCGCGCCTTGGCGTGAAAACCGAGCATCACCGAGGCCGGAAAAGGCCAGGGCTGGGAGGAGTGATAGCGCACGTCCTCGACATGGACATTGGTCTCTTCCCAAACCTCGCGGGCGACCGCTTCTTCCAAGGTCTCTCCCGGCTCGACAAAGCCCGCGAGGGTGGAATACATACCGGGTTTCCAGACTTTCTGCCGACCCAGTAGCGCGCGATCACCGTCATGGACCAGCATGATCACCGCCGGGTCGGTGCGCGGGAAAGTCGGCGCGCGGCAATCCGGATTGGCGCAGTTGCGCTGATGCCCGCCCTTGGTTGAGATCGTCTCGGTGCCGCAGACACCACAGAACCGGTGCCGCTGATGCCAGTACATCAGCCCCCGGACATAAGCCAGGATAGAGCCCTCGAAGCGCTCCAGGACCGGGCCGATCTGGCGCAGATCGGTGAACATGCCGTGATCGGCGAAGAGGTCATGGACGTGATGTTCGTCCAGCGGCGAGAGATCGAGACCGATATGCGAGATCCCGCCCTTCTCGCCGAGGAAGACCACGAATTCGGCATGCTCGACGAGAACCTGGTGATCGACCGCCGGCAGCAGCGCGGCGCAAGGCTCTCCCATCGCATCGTCGGTGATCAGCGAGCGTGAACGCCAGACCGGCACCAACCGGGTCTCGGGCTCAAGGATAAGACGTTCCAGCCAGCCCTCTTCCTCGCGGATATGGGCGGATCGGTCGAGACCGCTGAAGCCGTAATAGTTCGGCCGCTTGGCGATCAGATGCAGGGGGTATGAATCAGACATGGGCGCGAGTTTACACCAGATCAGGCGGACCGGTACCCATCTCGATTTGGGGTGGCTCGGTTTTATCGCCGCCCAAACCATCAACCGTCGCCCTGGCGCAAGGCAGGGCCTCCGGCTCGAAATTGCCCGCGTGAATGATCATACCTCGCGAGCGGCAACCGGTTTGAGGTCCTGCCTTGCGCCAGGACGACGGGAGAGAGTCGACGGCAAGGTTGTTGGCGCCTCGCTCTAATCCGTCATCCCGCCCGACCAGCCTCCGCCAAGGCCTGGCGGCCGGCGGCGCTGGCGGTGACTTGGAAGCCGCCGCCGGGCATCGGGGTCCGGTTGACGAGGCCGCGATCGACCGCGTCTTCCCAGACCGTGAGACGGGGGCAGGAGGTGCGCCAGGCGTCCATGACCTCGAGATAGGGTTTCGGGCTATCCGCCACCCATTCAACCAAGTCCAGGATCAGGGGTTCCTTCGGATCGGTCATGATCATCTCCCTTGCTCTGCGTTTAGCTTACCGCGTCCCGTGGCACGGCGCATCAACCGGTCGCCATCAGATACCCGCCATGGATCACGTAATACCCGGCGATGGTCATGGTCAGCGCGCCGGCCCAGCGCTTGAACTGGGCGTCGCTCATGGCTTCCAGTACTTTCTTGGAAAGCGCGGTGCCGGCGAAGGAGGCGACAACAGCAAGACCGATCAACACCGGATCAAGGCTCGCGGCCTGGGTGACGATGCCGCCGAAATAGATCAGTTTCACCCCATGGCCGAAGATCTGGCAAAACCCCTTGGTGGCGACGATCTGGCGGCGATCCAGCTTGCCGGCCAAGAAAAACTGATCCAGCACCGGCCCGGCGACACCGGTCAGCATCATCAGCGACATGCACAGCGCGCCATAGAAAACACCCTGGCGCGGGTTCGCTGGGTCCAGCGCGATGAACCGCGTCGCGAGCTGTCCGAGGAACGGGGTCACGCCGAGAAACAACAAGGCCACCGCCGGGTCGGGCACGAAGAGGATCAGGCTCCAGATTCCGAGGGCTACCAAACAGCCGATCATATAGGCGAGGACGATCCGCGACACCGCCGATCGCCACCAGAGCAGAGCGCGCCATAGGTTTGAGGCGATCTGGGTGATGGCGTGCAGGGCCATTGCCTCGGGCACCGGCATCACGAAGAGCAGAAAGCCAATCAACACCAACCCGCCCGCCATGCCGAAGACCCCGGACAGAAAGCCCGTGGCCACCATCGCCGCCGATATGATGATCATCAATTCCATGGACATGGCTTTGCCCTCCCTCTTGCAACTTGCGCTTTCTGGTAACCGAGGGCAAAACGCGTTATCTTGGGCATAGGCTCAAATAAATTGATGGTATGATGCGTGATCTTCCTTTTCTGAACGGGGTCCGCGCCTTCGAGGCGGCGGCGCGTCATGGTGGCTTCGCCAAGGCCGCCGAGGAACTGCATGTCACCGCGCCCGCGATCAGCCGCATGGTCAAGCTGCTGGAGGAGCGGATGGGCGTCCCGCTGTTCCATCGGCGCGCGAACGGGTTGGCGCTGACCCTGGCCGGAGAGCGCTACAGCACCGGGCTCGGCCCGATCCTCGACGCGCTGGCGGCATTGACGGCGGAAGTGACCGCCGAGGCCGGCCCGCCGACCCTGACCGTCGGCGTTGGGCCCACCTTCGCGATCCGCTGGCTGATCCCCCGACTGGCGGATTTTCGCGCCGAGCATCCAGAGATCGACGTGCACATCACCACCGGCGGTATCACCGCGCCGTTTTCCGATAAGTGGACCTGCGGGATCAGCCTCGGAGACGGCGTCTGGCCCGGTCTGATGGCGGAGCCGCTAGTCGCCGCCGATCTCCTGCCGGTCTGCGCGCCGGCATTGGCCGAGCGGCTGAAATCGCCGTCCGATCTCGCCGCCGAAAGCCTCATCCGCGTCCAGCACGCGCCGGAGGATTGGCCGCGCTGGCTGGCGGCGGCACAGGCCGCGGCGCCGAGCGTCTATGGTCCCGAGGTCGGATATTATGGCCAAGCCATTCAAGCCGCCCTGGATGGCGTCGGCGTGGCGATGGGCATCCGGCCCTATGTGGATGACGACCTCGCCGCTGGTCGCCTGGTCGCGCCCTTTCCGCTGTCCATCCCCAAGGGCTCGCAATGGTATCTCGTGCATCGTCCGAACCGCCTGGAAGAGCCTTCCTTCAAGGTCTTTCGGGATTGGATCACTAGCCGCGCGCATGGGCTCGCGAAGCCCGGGAAACTTTCGTAGAGTGCGGCCTGTCGAAGTCTGGGTTGGGAACCACCATCGCCATGAAAGTCTATATCAGCGTTGATATCGAGGGCGCCGCCGGAATCGCCCATTGGGACGAGGCGGCCAAGCGCCACGGCGATTACCCGGAGTTCCGCGAGCGCATGACCGCCGAGGCGGTGGCCGCCTGCGAGGGCGCGCTGGCCGCCGGCGCGACGGAGATCTGGGTCAAGGACGCCCATGGCTCGGGCCGCAATATTCTGGCCGAGCGGCTCCCCGCCGAGGCCCGCCTGATCCGCGGCTGGTCGGGGCACCTATTTGGCATGTTTCAGGAACTGGACGAGAGTTTCGATGCCGCGGCGGTGGTCGGATGGCATGGGCCGGCGGGGCATCCCCACAACCCGCTCTCGCATACGCTGACGGGTTTCTATGGCATGGTGACCCTGAACGGAGAGCCGTGCTCCGAGTACCTCTTGCACGCGCATGTCGCGGCACTGATGGACATCCCCGTGGTGTTCTTGTCCGGCGACCGCGGGATCTGCGAACTTGCTCAAGAAACCAACCCGGCGATCCAGACGGTCGAGACCAATATCGGGCATGGCGAATCCGTTGTCTCGATTCAACCGGGGCTGGCTCGTGATCGAATCCGCGAAGGCCTAGCGGCTGCCCTGAAGGGCGATCTTTCGGCACACACCCGCCCGCGCGCCGATAACTACGAATTGCGGTTGCGTTTCAAGCATCATGGAAATGCCTATCGGAACGCTTTTTATCCAGGCGCGCGGTTGGCGGATTCGGAAACCGTTGTCTTCGAACACGCCGATTTCCTCGAAATTGCGCGCATCCTCCATTTCATGCACTAATCCGGTCGCCCTCCCGCCGGATTGGCGATCGTCTCTTCCCACCGACAAAGGAACCTTCCATGCGCGGCGTATTGGTCACCGAATATACCGAGTTCGAGAATCTCACCCTCGAGGAGTGCCCGAGGCCGGAACTCGGCCCCCGCCATGTGCGCATCAAGACCCAGGCCGCGGGGGTGAGCTTCGCCACCAGCCTGGTGGTCGCCGGCAAGTATCAGCGCAAGCCGCCGCTGCCCTTCACGCCGGGGACCGAGGCGGCGGGGATCGTCACCGAGGTCGGCTCCCAGGTTAGCCGCTTCAAGGTGGGAG
>JADHLJ010000033.1 GCA_016780745.1 Alphaproteobacteria bacterium
GCCAACAAAATCGTTTCCGACGGCAACACCGCCGACATCTCTTCCAGTTTCTCCCAAGGACAGTCCTTCCGCTTGGCGTCGCGGACCGAGGCATCGGTTTTCGCGGTGGATTTGCGGGCCACCGGCCGCGAGACCGAAGGGGTTGGCGAGGCGCTGTCCGGAACTTTCGAGGAATTGCTGGAGATTTTCCACGGCAACGGCAAGGCGTCGGAGGCCCTGGAGAACGCGCTATCCTCGGTCTCGGACCTGATCGACGCCGCGGGAGAGGACGCCGATGTTCTCGGCGTGCAGCTTCGTGTCACCAGCGTCGTGCGTAGCTTTGGTGCGGAGAATGGCGAGGACGCGGCCTTTGGCAGTGTAACCGGCTTCGCCATTGAGGTTGGTCTGGTGCGCGGCGATCGCGTCAGTGCCGAGGACACACGCCTCGTTGGCCTGGCGGGTGACCTGATTGACCTGAATGTCGCGCAACGGCGCACCGGTATCGTCAATGGCGTCTACCAGATCCAGGACAAGGTGCCGTTCAGCGATGAGGTCGCGGCGTTCCAGGGCCAGAACAGGGCCCAGGTCGAGGCACTTCGGAACGCGCTAGACCGTCTGACGCTGGTTCAGGACGCGCTGAAGTCATACCGCAACGGCGATACCAGGGCTTTGGAAGAGGTTGAGAAGTTCTTTCGTTCGGGAACCCTGGATGCGGGCGCGGTGAGGGCGATCTCGGACGTTCGCGGCACCAGCCAAACACTCGTTCCCGGCGCCGGGATCTTCAACCTCAGTTGAGCGCCTGAACGATTTCCTCGCACATTTTCTTGGCGTCGGCGAACAGCATCATCGTGTTGTCCCGGAAGAACAACTCGTTATCCACGCCGGCATAGCCCGAGGCCATGGAGCGTTTCACGAACAGCACCGTTTGCGCGTTCTCCACGTCCAGGATCGGCATGCCGTAGATCGGGCTGTTCGGGTCCGTCTTGGCGGCGGGATTGGTCACATCGTTGGCGCCAATCACGAAGGCAACATCGGTCTGGTTGAAATCCCGATTGATTTCCTCGAGCTCCAATACCTGCTCGTATGGGACGTTGGCTTCGGCCAGCAGCACGTTCATGTGCCCCGGCATCCGACCCGCGACCGGATGAATGGCGTAGCGCACGGTCACGCCCCGGGCCTTCAGGATATCGCACATCTCGCGCAGGGCGTGCTGGGCCTGGGCCACCGCCATGCCATAGCCCGGCACGATAATGACGGAGGAGGCGTTCTCCATGATGAAGGCCGCGTCCTCGGCGCTTCCCGATTTAATCGATTTGTCGCCTTGGGTTTGCGCGGCGGCGCCATCGGTCTCCCCACCAAAACCGCCGAGGATGACGCTGAAGAACGAGCGGTTCATGCCCTTGCACATGATGTAGGACAGGATCGCGCCGGACGAGCCGACGAGGGCGCCGGTGACGATCAGCAAACTGTTGCCGAGGGTGAAGCCGATGCCGCAGGCCGCCCAGCCGGAATAGGAGTTCAACATCGAGATCACGACCGGCATATCGGCGCCGCCGATCGGCACGATGATCAACACGCCGATCACGAGAGACAGGATCAGGATCAACCAGAACCCAAGCTGGGTCTGATCACTCACGGTCCAGGCGATCAACGCGACCAACAAGATGCCGAGCACCGCGTTCAGCGCGTGCTGACCCTTGAAGACCAGCGGCGCGCCGGTGATCAGGCCTTGCAGCTTACCGAAGGCGATGATTGATCCGGTGAAGGTAACCGCGCCGATCGCCAGCCCCAACGTCATCTCCACCAAGCTCGCCGGATAGATCGCCAGGAACTGGCCGATGCCATAGGCCTCGGGGCGGTAAAACGCGGCGGCGGCAACGAAACAGGCCGCGAGGCCAACAAGGCTGTGGAAGGCCGCGACAAGCTGCGGCAGCGCCGTCATCTCGATCTTGCGGGCGATGAAGGTGCCGATCGCGCCACCAATCACGATGCCCGCGATGATGACCTCATAACTCAGCACGCTAGGCAAGGCGAGGGTGGTGCCGATGGCGATCACTATGCCGGCGATGCCGTAGAAATTGCCCTGGCGAGAGGTGTCCGGCGAGCTCAGGCCTCTCAGCGCCATGATAAAGCAGACGCTGGAAACCAGGTACAGTATTGCGGAATAATTCTCGGTCATCGTGCGCGGCCCGGGCTCAGCGTTTTTTCTTGAACATCGACAACATGCGTTGAGTAACGATGAAGCCACCAAAGATGTTCACGGAGGCCAGCACAACCGCGCAGAAGCCCATGATTTGCGAGAAGTTGGTCTCGGCCGGCCCCGCCGCGATGAGCGCGCCGACGATGATCACCGAGGAAATCGCGTTGGTAACGCTCATCAACGGGGAATGTAGCGCCGGCGTCACTCGCCAGACCACGTAATAGCCCACGAAACAGGCGAGCACCAAAACCGTCAATCCGAAGATGAACGGGTCGACCCCGGTGGTCTCCGGCGGCGCGCTCGAGGTTACCGATCGAGCCGCCTCTTGGGCCAGGCGAACCGACTCGCTGGCCAAGCGCTCGGCTTCCTCTGCCAGCTCTCTGGCGCGGTCGAGCAACTGTTCGGAACTCATCGCTAAGTCTCTCCGATTGTCTTAGTCAGCCGCCGCTTTCGCCGCCGCGCGTTTTGGTTTGCTTGCGCTCTCGGGTATGGCGAGGACCGAGTCGTGCACGATCTCGCCGGCATTGGTGACCAGGGTCCCCTTGACGATTTCGTCTTCCATATCCACCGACAACGACGTCCCGCCTTCGGCGATGAGCGGGCTTACGAAATTCAACAGGTTCTTGGCGTATAGCGCCGAGGCGTCGATCGCCACTCGGCTGGGCATGTTGGCGTGACCGATGATCATGACGCCGTGCTCCTCCACGACCTCGCCAAGTTTCGACAAGGGGCAGTTGCCGCCCTGTTCAACCGCGAGATCAACGATAACGGAGCCGGGCTTCATGGCCTTGACCATGTCGGCGCTCACCAGGACCGGGGCCGGGCGGCCCGGTATAAGCGCGGTGCAGATGACGATATCCTGCTTGGGAATTGTTTCGGCGATCAGCGCCGCCTGCTTCTCGCGATAGGCGGGGCTCATTTCCTTGGCATAGCCGCCTGCGGTTTCGGCTTGCTTGAATTCCTCGTCCTCGACGGCGACGAAACTGGCGCCGAGGCTTTCGACCTGCTCCTTCGCGGCGGGGCGAACGTCGGTGGCGGAGACCACCGCGCCAAGCCGCCGAGCCGTCGCGATCGCCTGGAGTCCCGCGACCCCGGCGCCCATGACCAGGCATTTGGCCGGCGGAACCGTGCCGGCCGCGGTCATCATCATCGGAAAGGCCCGGCCAAACGCCGCGCCCGCCTCGATCACCGCTTTGTAACCCGCGAGGTTCGATTGCGAGGACAGTACATCCATGGATTGGGCTCGGCTGATGCGGGGCACCAGTTCCATCGCGTAGCAGGAG
The DNA here is from genome assembly GCA_016780745.1 of Alphaproteobacteria bacterium. Lineage (GTDB taxonomy): Bacteria > Pseudomonadota > Alphaproteobacteria > Thalassobaculales > Thalassobaculaceae > JADHLJ01. Next base: position 3,463 of record JADHLJ010000033.1, read on the forward strand.
ATGTTCCGCGCCGCGAGCGCCTCGAACAGCCCGCGGTCGCGATAAGGCTCCATGAGGCACGCCAGCGTCGCGCCATCCTTCATCATAGCGACTTCGTCGGCCTCGCCCTTGACCGGCGCGCCCGGCCCGATGGGCTTTTGCACCTTGAGCACGATGTCGGCCTGACCGAGAACCTCGGCCGGTCCGCTCTCGACCGTGGCGCCGGCATTGGCGAAGCCTGTATCGGTAATGCCCGCGCGGGTCCCCGCGCCGGTTTCCACATGGACCTCGAGGCCCAGCCCCACGAATTTCTTGATTGTGTCAGGTGTCGCCGCGACACGGTTTTCGTTAGGGCGCCGTTCCCTGACTATGCCGATTTTCACGCGTCACGCTCCCCCGGAGTTACGCTACTTGCCGAGCCTTCGTCGCGCGGCTCCGCAAGTCGCCGGAAAATGCCGGACTGAGCCAAATAACGCAAGGCCGTACTGACCTAGAGCGCGCATATGTGACGTCCCGGGAGCGACCAAGGCACCAACCGCGCGCTGTTAGGGAATTCGGGACCGACGGCGTTGTAGCTCAATCCGCCGCAATTCGGCGCTTCTAAGGCCGATTAGACGGTGCAGGCCATTCCGGCAAATGGTCGGCTTGGCTACCGCGCTTGCGCCGGCTTGCGAGACGGCACCCGATGCACATTCAGCTTCCGCGCGTCCGAGAAGGGTTGCCCAATCCTCGGTGATTCGGTTGAGTTGCTCGGCGTAATAGGTGTCCCGGTCGGTCGCGGACTCGAAGACGTCCCGCCGTAAGGTGACTTTTACCTCGCGGGGAAAGTCACCGCCGCGGCCCAATACTTTCCCGCGAACCGATGCGTTGGCCGGCGTGATCATTTCGCCCTCCAGCGCGCGGATCAAAAGCGGCTGCTTGGTGCCGGGCAAGACGGTTACCTGCTCGGTCCAATAGCCTTGCGCGAAGCAGCGGATCGTTGCGGGGCGTTTGAAGCGGTAGAGCGGCACGAGCCGGGGCGTGGTGATGGTCATGGCCGCGCCCGCCTTTCCGGTGACGTTGCATCGCAAGGCATCGGGATCTGAACTAATCAGAGTCTCGAACGCGACCCTGGGTGCCACGGGCGGTTTGTCGGGCAACGGCCTGGAGTGCGGACCGCCACATCCCGCCACGCAAAGCGCGACCAGCAGCGAGAGTAAACCAATCCTGGATTTCTCCATAAGGGTCACCTAATCCATCTTTCCACAAGGGTGGAACGCGATTGATCCTAGCAAAGCAATATGCGTGCCGCGTCTACTCGCGGGTATCCAGCCAGATTGTCACCGGGCCATCGTTTACCAGGCTCACCGCCATGTCGGCGCCGAACTCGCCGGTTTCCACGGGAATGCCCAAGGCCTTCAAGGCGTTGATGAATGCGTCCATCAGCGGTATCGCGGTGTCGGGGCGGGCCGCGGAAATAAAACTCGGCCGGTTACCCTTGCGGGTATCGGCGGCCAAGGTGAACTGACTGACCACCAGGATCGAGCCGCCGGTATCAACCACGGAACGATTCATTTTTCCGGCATCATCCTCGAAGATCCTAAGCTTGGCGATCTTGCCGGCCAAATGCTCGGCGTTACCAGGCACATCATCGGTAACCGCGCAGAACAGCACCAACAACCCCCTGTCGATGGCGCCGACGCATCGATCTCCAACGTCGACGCGGGCTTGCGATACCCGTTGTATCAGCGCTCTCATTGTTGTTTCCTTTCCATATGGCCGATGCGTCTCATCGGTGGTGCTGGCGCGAGGCTCGTCCCGCGCTAGGGTATCTGCAGGGGTGTCCGGCCGAAAGGTTGGCCTAGCGAACGCGGAGGCGTGTCATGCGGCGTACGATAACATGGTTGCTTGGATGTCTAGTCGTCGTGGTTCTAGCGTCTGCTCCGGTTTCCAATGGTGCCGCCCAGACAACCAGCGCGGCTCCGTCTCCGTCGGACGAGGATTTCTCCGACGGAGCGCCGAAGACACGATCCGACCCGCTTGAATTCATAAATCGACCGATCGCCGCGATAAACCGGCTGTTGCGCGAAGGCGTGATCGACCCGGTCGTGAAAGTCTACAAATTCGTTACGCCGGATGTCGCGGAGATCGCGCTTTCCAATGCCGCGCGAAATCTTACCGAACCGTTTTCCGTTCTCGGCTCTCTGGTGGCTGGAGATACCGAAGGGGCGAAACTTGCGGGCTCTCGGTTTCTGGTGAACACGACACTGGGCGTTGCCGGGCTCGCCGACGTGGCGACCGAGGCGGGGCTAGAATATTGCCGGGAAGATATCGGTCAAGGCCTCGCCAAACAGGGCGTGGAACCCGGCTCCCATGTGGTCCTGCCGCTACTGGGGCCAACCAATACGCGTGACCTGCCGGGCGATATCGTCGAGGTGTTGATCACGCCATTGCCGCCGGGCGTGACCGTGGCGGCGGCGAGCGTGGAGTATGCCGATAAGCAAGAATCGGTCGAGAAGCTGACCGAGGGATCCGTCGATAAATACGTTACCGAACGCGAAGCCTATGAACAGCATCGGCTCTATCAGGTCCAAATCACCTGCAAGGTCCCCGAGGAAGGCATTGGCGAGAAAAAGGACGCGCCGGCCAAAACAAATTAATCGGTCCCTTTCCTTGTTTCCGCCCGTGAACTAAACCCTCTCGGTATTATCCAGAATCCATCCCATCCGGAGGCATTTCTTGTTGTATCAAGAGTCGCGCGATGCTGATCGAATGATCGGCTTTTGGCTTTTCGGGGTTGCCGCGATGGTGGCGATCATGGTCGTTATCGGCGGGATCACCCGGTTGACCGGTTCCGGACTTTCCATGGTGGAATGGCGCCCATTGCTGGGCTGGCTGCCGCCCTTGAGCGAAGAGCAGTGGACGCGGGTTTTCGCGCTCTACCAGAACTCCCCGCAATATTTGCAGGTCAATGCGTGGATGGGCCTGGAAGAATTTCAGCGGATATTCTGGTGGGAGTACATTCACCGGCTCTGGGGGCGTTTGATCGGTCTGGCCTTTGTCCTGCCGTTTGGGTGGTTTCTGTTTCGCGGGATGGTTCGGCGAAATCTACGCCTCCGCCTTCTCGTCCTGTTGTTGCTGGGCGGGATGCAGGGAGCAGTCGGTTGGTGGATGGTGAAAAGCGGGCTCGTTGATGATCCGTCGGTTAGCCAGTATCGACTGACGGTGCATCTCGGATTGGCCTTCGTGATTCTTGGTGCCTTGTTGTGGACCGCGTTCGATCTCACGCTCGAGACCACCGCCCCGGTGATGCCCCGGTCGCTTTACCGCCATGCGGTGCTGGCGCTGATCTGCGTCTCGGTGACCGTGCTGGCCGGGGCTCTGGTGGCGGGGCTTCATGCAGGGCTGATCTACAATACCTTCCCATTGATGGACGGGGATGTCGTACCAGAGGACTACGCGCATTTATCGCCGTTTTGGCTGAATATGACCGAGAACCCGGCCGCGGTTCAGTTCCATCACCGGGTGGCCGCGGTGGTTTCGGTACTGGTCGTGATTGGCTTGCTCCTGAGGGTGACACGGTCGGATTTGCCGGTTGACCGCCGTTTGCGCGTGCATCTCCTGGCCGGTCTGGTTTTCATCCAGGCCGCGCTGGGGATTACGACGCTAGTATTCGTTGTTCCCCTGGATCTCGCGGCGGCGCATCAGGCCGGCGCGGTGGCGCTATTCGCGTCGGCGGTTTGGGTCACCCACGGCTTCCGAGGCATTGAGGGGACGAATCGATGATCGATACCGACCTTAAGACCAAAATTCTCCACGCGGTCGATACCGGCTTTGACGAGCAGATCGAGTTTACCCGGGAACTGGTTCGCAAACCCTCGATACGCGGCCAGGAGGCGACGGCTCAGGATCTAATGGCCGAGGGATTTCGCCTGCACGGCTTTGATGTGGACCGGTTCAAGCTGGACCCGGACCTGTTGGCGCGGCAACCGGGTTTCTCGCCGGTGGCGGTCAGTTACGACAACGCATGGTCGGTGGTTGGCTCCTGGCGCCCGGCAAGCCCGAAGGGGCGGTCCCTGGTCATGAATGGACATGTGGACGTGGTGCCGACCGGGCCGGCGGATCTTTGGACGCACCCGCCCTTCGATCCGGTCATCGATGGCGATTGGATGTATGGCCGCGGTGCCGGCGATATGAAGCCGGGGACGGCGGCGATGATCTTCGCGATGGCGGCGCTGCGCCGGGCTGGGGTGATGCCCGCCGCGACGGTGCATATGGAGTCGGTGATCGAGGAAGAGTGCACGGGAAATGGTGCACTATCCTGCATGTTGCGCGGTTATAATGGCGATATAGTGCTCATTCCGGAGCCCAGCGATGCCCATTTGATGAGCGCGCAGGTCGGCGTGATCTGGATGCAGGTGACCGTTCGCGGCATTCCCGTGCATGTCTCGGTCGCCGGTACCGGCCAAAACGCGATCGAGGCCTGCACTCCTCTTTTCACGGCCTTACATGCCCTCGAGGAGGAATGGAACACCGTCGCCGCGAAGCACGAGGCCTTCGCCGGAGTTGAGCATCCGATCAATGTGGTCATCAGCAAGATCGAAGGCGGGGATTGGACCTCGAGCGTCCCGTCCTGGTGCCGATTCGATGTCCGCGTCGGTCTCTATCCGGATGTGGAAGTTGCTGAAATTCAACGACGTTTGGAAGCCTGTCTCGCCGATGCCTCGCGGGATCACCCGTTCCTGTCGAATAACCCACCGAGTATCGCCTGGCACGGATTTCTGGCACCGGGTTATGTTTTGAGGGGCGGGGACGAGGCGCAACAGGCGTTGGAGCGCGCGCATCGGGTGGTGTTCGACGCCCCGCTGCCCCGAACGGCGTTCACCGGCTTGACGGATGCTCGCTTCAGGGGGCTCCACGGATCAGCGCCCGGCTTGGTGTATGGGGCAAAAGCCGAGAACATTCACGGCATTGACGAACGCGTAAGTCTGGACTCAATCCGACGATTGACCCAGTCAATGGCGCTGTTTATCGCCGATTGGTGCGGTGTTGAAGCGGTCTAGTATCCCGCCGGGGCGTCACGACGCGGCGGCCGCCTTTTCGATGCGGCGCTTGATCACGCGAGCTTCCGGACCAAGCTGAGAGTTTTTGGCGCCCAACAGGAAGGCGTCCAGGCCGCCATTATGCTCGATCGTGCGGATCGCCGAGGTGGTGAGACGCAGGCGCACCGGACGACCGAGGGCCTCGCTCATCATGGATGTCCGCTGCAGATTCGGCAGGAAGCGACGACGGGTCCGGTTTTTGGCATGGCTGACATTATTTCCCGTCAACACGCCCTTACCGGTGATTGAACAACGCCGGGCCATGGTCCCGTCCTCCAAACTTGCAAGCATCCGAATGTCCGCGCGCGACGTATCGTGAGCGGAAGCGCGGCATATACGGCAGCGCGCGCCGCGCGTCAAGGACCGCCGGGATAAATATCCGGATTTCCAGATCCCGCGGTCAGTCTCCCTCGACCAACGCGATTGGCGGAAGCGGCCCTCCGACCCGAACGCTCGCCCCGCCATGCACGAGCTTTTCCTTGACCGGAGAGGAGAGCACAATCGACGTCGTGGTATCGCCATAGTGCCGGAGTTGAGCAATCACATGCTCCAAATGCACCATGGAGGACACGATCACCTTGATCATGTAGCTGTCCTGGCCGGTGATATGATGGCATTCCATGATCTCACTCAAGGTATGGGCGACAGTGGCGAGCCGCTGATGGTGTTCTCCGGTGGTCTTCAGATGGATGAAGGCCAGTATCGGATATCCGAGCTTTGACGGGTCCAAAATCGCGCGATACGCGGTTATCAGACCATGATCCTCCATCCGCCGTACCCGCTCCGCGACCGCCGGCGAGGAAAGGCCGACGCGCCGCCCAAGCTCGCTGAAGGACAGACGGGCGTCATCCTGCAAAACCCGCAGCAGTTGCCAGCCGACGGAATCGAGCTGTGGATCGGTGCTCAAGGCGATATCCCCCATTTCCTCGTGACGTGTCCATTCAAGGTCTTATCCGGGCCCGGGTGAAGTCAAGCCAATTACCAATCGGAACATCGAAACGTGTTGAGATTAAAAGGATATTCCCTCGAAAACCATTTTCACGGGCAATTTGCAAATATCATTGCACTGGAGGTAGAAATCGAGCTATCGTCCGCACACGATCGTGTGTAAACAACATACGTGCTGAAAAACGAGGAGCCGCCGTGCCACAGGAATTGGGAAGCGATCGCCAAAGAAAGAATATAATGATTGGGCCGCGCCGTACGAGCGTTAGTTTGGAAGACCGAGTATGGGACGGGCTGGTCGATATCTGTCGGCGGGAAGAACTGAGTATTGATGACCTTTGTACGAGGGTCAACGATCGACGTCTCGCCTCCAGCCTTTCATCTTCGCTCCGGGTTTTTCAACTGACTTACTTTCGGATCGTCGTGGAAAATGCCGAAAGGCTGCTTAGCCGTCGCCCGTCCGACGGTTTCGCGCATCCCCCCCAAACCGCGTTTCCAAGCCCGCTGGAAGTTGCGCTCGAACGTTTTTCAAACGATCAGAAACGATTTAGCGGCGAGATTTAAAAAGTCTTTTCACCGGCGCTGGAGTTACCATTTCAGCTCGCTGATCACATGATTCGGCCGCGCGGAAAAGAAAGATTCCAGTTCCCCGAGCCTCGATAACGCGACGGTTCCGTCGCTTTCCAGCAATCCGTGTACACCCGACGCAACGAGCAGTGAGTGACACCCAACACGATTTGCGCCAAGGACGTCGGTCTCCAGATTGTCTCCGACCATGAGAATGCGCTCGGGCTTCGTAATACCCAGCATCTCGGCGCAGCGCTTAAAGACCAAAGCATGTGGCTTACCGATATAGGTAACCGTGCCGCCAAGTAAGACATAACGTTCCGCGAGGGCGCCGGCGCAGATGAGACGGTCACCGCCGTGCAAAACGGTTTTGTCCGGGTTTGCGCAAAGCATGGGCAAACCGCGCGCCGCGCCATCCCGTAACCGCTCCTCATAGTCGTCGAGTGTCTCTGGGGGATGGTTCGGACCGGCGTTCAAAATCCAATCAGCGTCCGAAATGGATTTCGCGATGATCGCGTGGTCCCGTGGCAGGGTATCGGGAAATCTGTCGGGACCGGTCAGATATACCGATCCCGTGAAGGGCGCCAACTCGGGGAGCCCACCGGCGGACAACTGGAAGTGGGTTTCGCCGCCAGATGTGACGATGCCATCATGGCAACCGGCCGCCAAACCGATCCCCGACAGCCTTTCGCCGACGACCGAGGGGAGTTGCGGCGAGTTCGATAGAAAGACAACGCGCTTGCTTAGCCGCCGTAAGCCCTCGAACACTTGCGCGACGTCGGGGAATATCCGCCCGCCATCATAGACCGTCCCCCAGACATCGAAGATGAAACCATCATATTGATCGGCGATAGAGTCCAGACCAGCCAGCGCCTCGCGAGAACCTTGGTCCATCAGGAGCCGCCGGCCGTCGGACGCGGCTCGCCGAATAGATAGCCCTGGCCAAAGTCAATATTGAGATCCAGAAGGTCCAACAGCATGTCCTCGGTTTCGATTTTCTCGACGATCATGTCCATCGCCTCGCGGTCGAGTGCTCCCTTGAGGGCCCGCATGTTCAGCCGCGGTGTCTCGCCCCGCGCCATTTCGTGCAGAAGATGGGCGTCGATCTTGATGAACTTGAAGCCCTGGCTGGCGAGTTTCGGGATATCCAGGTCAAACTCTCCGAGCTGATCGACCGAGAACCGGAATCCGAGACTGGCAAGCCTCTGCAGGCTGGTTTGGACATCATAACTTGGGCTTCGGACGGTTGCGTGGCTGAACTCGAATACAAGGCTTTCGGCCAAGTATTGGTTGGCGGCCATAAAATCGATGAAGTCGGTGAAAAAGTCGACATCGGTCAGGGTGGCGTCGGAGATGTTGCAGAAAAATGCCACGTCCAAATGATCCCGGCGGGCTCGACGCACGAGCTGCACGCAGCGGAACAGCAGAAGATTGTCGACCGCCGTGATCAGTCCGGCCTCGGCGGCGACAAACAGATATTGTTCAGGGCGAATGACATGACCGTCATCGTCGGTGATACGAGAAAAGCACTCGTAGAAAACCCTTTTGCGCTGAGGCAATCGCATGGTTGGTTGCAGGTAGAGCTGGACCGTGTCCTCTTTCAGCGCCTTTTCAAGGTAGCGCAGGATCGCGTCATCGTCATAATGCCGCATGGGTTCCGGGTGAGCCCAGGCTGCGGATTCGCCAAGCTCCTGGGCTTGAGCGGCCTCGACGGTGGCCTTGGCGGCTGGTGTCGATGGCGCCGGCAGTTCCCGGTCCGGCGGTGACGCCGACGATTCCGAGCCCGATCGTTTGTCGTTGAATTGACCCATGAGACCTTGCAGGACCTTGATCTCCGCGACCACCGCGTCGGTATCGGGAATGCCGTCCAGTTGGTCACGCACCCAAGCCAGTTCCTCGCGAACCGCATCAAGCTCAAGCTTAACGGCTTCGAGCTCGCTGGACATATGTCGCGGGTGATCGGTTGCGAACCGGCTTCGAATCGCGGTGATTACGAGCGTGCCGATGATTGCCGTGAGGCCCGCGACCGCCCAGCCCGGAATATCGATCCCAAGACCTGGAAAAATCCATTCAGACCCAAGTCCAAGCCCGATCCCAAGCACGGCAACCGCGATAAGCAGACCCAAATACACCCGTTAGAGCCCCTTTCACCGGTTCAGTCGGCGGCTCTATCCGCCCAGCGTTCCGCGTCGATTCCGACGATCTCCTGGACCGTCGCATGGCCATCGGTCCGTAACCGCGTGGCCAAGCCTTCGTTGATCGCGCGAAACAACCCTGGCCCTTTATATATCAAAGCGGTGTAAAGCTGCACCAAACTGGCGCCTGCGCGTAGTTTCGCATAGGCGGAATCGGGACCGTCGACGCCGCCCGCGCCTATAACAGGCAATCTCCCGGCGGCGGCGAGATAAGTCCAGGCTAGCACCTTGGTTGAAAGATCGAATAACGGCGCGCCGCTGAGACCGCCGGCTTCATCCTTGTTCTGGCTCGCGAGGCTGTCGGGACGTTCCAGGGTCGTGTTGGCCACGATGATCCCCGAGACACTATTGGCGATGCTTATTTCGACGATTTCGTGGACCAGATCTCGGGAGATGTCCGGGGCGATCTTCAATAGAAGCGGGACGTGACGGTCCGTGCCCGCGCCAGCATCGCGGGCCGCGATAACGGCGGCGAGCAATTTGTCGAGTTGATCCGCCGCTTGCAGATCGCGCAGCCCGGGCGTGTTAGGTGATGAGACATTGACCGTCAGGTAATCGGCCAAGGGAGCGGCAGGTTCAACGGCGGTGGCGAAGTCACCCGCCTGATTCTCGGAATCCTTGTTGATCCCTACATTGATGCCGACGATACCGGCGTTCCGGTCCCGATCGCCGAGGCGGCGCAGCCCAACATCCAAGCCGTCATTGTTGAAGCCGTAGCGATTGATGACCGCTTGATCCTCGAGGAGGCGAAACACCCGAGGCCTCGGGTTTCCCGCTTGCGGGCGCGGCGTAAGAGTACCGATCTCGATGAAACCGCATTCGAGGTTGAGCAGCGGGCGCCAGGCTTCGGCGCTTTTGTCGAAACCCGCGGCGAGGCCGATCGGATTCGGGAAATCGATCCCGAAAACCTCCATCCTTAACGCCGGGTCCGCGGCCGCTAGCGGTCCATCTCGGACCAGCCCGAGTTTCAGCGCGTGAATGGCCAGTCTATGTGCCCGCTCGGGATCGACCAGCCGAATCAGCGGCATCATCAAGTCGGCTAGAGGCATCGCGGACCTATTCGTCCTTCATGGCTGGAAAGACGTGCTCGCCGTCCTCGCCGAGGGGCAGATCAAACTCCACCGCCACCGCGTTTGTCGGGAGCGGGCCATGGAGATGCGGAAACAATTGCCCTCCGCGCGAAGGCTCCCAGCGGAGCGGCTCTCCGAGTACCAAGGCGTCGACCTCGAGCAGCACCAGCCCGGTCTCGCCCGCCCGGTGCTTTCGCGCGCTTTCTACAACCTGGCTCGCGGTCGAGAAATGCAGGAACCCATCGGCGGTATCCTCCGCCGATCCTGGGTAGGAGCCCGACAACTTGGCGCGCTCCCAATCGGCGCGCCGCGATAGGTGATAGATCCAGCGTTTGTTCATGTCCGGACACTACGTCCGACGCTTGCTTTGATCAAAGGAAATTGGCGCGAGGCAATCGATCTTTCCTCTCGCCCCACATTCCCCTGGTAGCGCTGGCACGCGAGACCTGAAAAGACTATGGTGCGCGGTCATCGCATCGTTGCGTCTCGTGTAAAGTGGGAGATACGGATGGACTCGTTGGTTTATCTCGATGGTGAGTGGATCGAGGGGAATCCTCCGGTTCTGGGGCCGGCGACCCTGGCGACCTGGCTTGGTTCGATCGTCTTCGATGGCGCGCGCGCTTTCGAGGGAACGATGCCGGACCTGGATCTGCATTGTCGGCGGGCGATCGCCTCGACCGAGGCGATGGGGATGGAATCTCCGATCGCCGCCGAGGAAATTGAACGGCTTTGCCGCGAGGGGGTGGCGAAGTTTCCCGATGACGCGATGCTCTATATCAAGCCCATACTTTGGGCGGAGGAGGGCTGGATCCATCCCGATCCGGCCTCCACGCGGTTCATGCTTCATATCTTCACCGCCCCGCTGCCCGAGGCGACGGGAATGGGGCTTTGCATATCTAGCTTTCGCCGGCCCGCCGCCGATCAGGCGCCGACGGACGCGAAGGCGGCCTGTCATTATCCAAACGCGGGGCGCGCGCTGAAGGAGGCGCAGCAAAAAGGCTTCGACAACGCGGTCATGCTTGACCCCGATGGAATGGTCGCGGAACTGGCGACGGCGAATATATTTCTGGGCAAGAATGGCGTCGCGATCACGCCTAAGGCCAATGGCACCTTCCTGGCGGGGATTACCAGGGGACGGGTCATGGCTCTGCTGCGCGACGCGGGTGTCGAGGTCGAGGAAGCGGTCGTAACGCCGCAAGACCTGTTGGAGGCGGATGAGATCTGGTCGACCGGTAACCACGCCAAGGTTGTCCCGGTAACCCGGATCGAAGACCGAGATTTGCAACCGGGGCCGCTCTACAAGAAATCCCGAGAGTTGTATTGGGATTATGCCCACGGTCGGCTGTAATCGTGGGGCCGGACAGGACTGGGATCAGCGCTGGGTGAGTTTCATTTCAATACGGCGATTGCGCCGATTGCCGATCCTATCCTTGCGCTGGTCGATGGGTTGAAACTCGCCATATCCCGTCGCCGACAGTCGTTCGGCGGGGACACCTTCGCGGATCAGGAACTGCACGACAGATATCGCTCGGGCCGCCGAGAGATCCCAGTTACTGCGGAATTGCTCGTTAAAGATTGGAATGCTGTCCGTGTGACCCTCGACCTGAAGGATCCAGTTTATATTCTCAGGTATCTTTGGCGCGATCTCGTTGAGCGCCAGGGCCAGTCGCTGCAATTCACTCTCACCGTCGCCGGCGATGGTCGCGGAGGCCGATTCGAACAGCACTTCGGATTGGAAGACAAACCGGTCGCCGACCACCCGGATATCCTGGCGGTTTTTGAGAACCTCGCGCAGGCGACCGAAAAACTCGGAACGAAAGCGCGCGAGTTCCTGGACCTTGGACGCCAGCGCTTTGTTCAGGCGGCTTCCCAGATCGAGGATTTTGACGTTCTGGGCGGCGGTTTCCGCTTCCGAGGCCTCAAGAGCCTGTTGCAGCGAGGCAATCTGTTGCCGGATCGCCAGCAATTGCCGGTTCAACAACGCGACTTCCCGTTGTGCCGCGGCCGAAATTCGCTGCTCGTCGTTTAGCTGGTCGAGTGAGAGATTGTAGTTCGAAAGCAACTCCTCGAGCCGGATATCGCGTTCCTTGATTTTCTCTTGGGCCAGGGCCGTGCGCCGATCCGCCGCCTCGACCTCGCTTGTGAGGGCGGTTGTTTGATCGCGAGACTTCGACAGCAACGCGGTCAGCTCGGCGATGCTCGCCTTTCGTGCATCAGCCTCGGTCGTCAAGGCACGGTTGGATTGTCGCGCGGCGGCGAGTTTGCCGAGCATGTCGCCCAACAGATCTCGGGCCTCCGACAGGTCATTTTCGGTGAGCGATCCAGTTTTCCGGGCGGCGGCCAGTTCCTCGGTTCTGAGTTTCAGCCTTTCGGTAATCGCGGCCATTTCCTGCCGTGTCAAGCGGGCGGATTCGCGCTCGATTTCAAGGTCCCGTTGGGTCCGCTCCGTGTTCGCCAGCGCGCCGCGAAGCTCGGCTCCCATGGCGGCGCGCGCGGCGGCCAGCTCTGTTACCTCCGCTTCCAGGTCCTTGCGCGCCTTGTTAAGCGCGGCGATATCCCGCCTTAGTGACTCCAGGTCCGACAGCTGAAGCTTGATGGTATCGCGGTTCGCGTCCATCACCTTCAGCGCATCCGCCATGCCGGCGCGCAGTTCATCTCGCTCCGCCTTGGCGAGGTTAGCCTCGGACTCAACCGCTCGCAGTTTGGCGAGCAATGCATCGCGTTCGCTCAGGACTTGGCTAACGCGCAGATCAAGTCCGTCGCGACTGGACTCTATCTCGACAATTCGCTGACGCAGGGCCGCCTGATTGGATACCGAGGCCGCGAGGCGATCCTCCAGTTGATCGCGCTGGTTGGTCAATTGCCCGACCTGCGCCGACAAGGCGTCACGCGAGGCGATCGAGGTCTGGAGCTCGGAGGAAAGTTGAGCGACGTTCAGGCGCAATTCCGCGCCGGTCTCGCGTTCAAGCGCCAGGAGTTCGCCAAGTTCTGAAATTTGCTGTTGCAGGCGGCTAAGCGCCTCATCCCGGCCCGATAACAGTTGGGTCAGGTAGAATTGCGCAACGATGAAGATCATCAGTACGAAGATGATCACCATCAGCAACGTCGCTAGCGCGTCAACAAAGCCGGGCCAGATATTGGTATCGCGCGTGCGTGACCGTCGCGTGGTCCCCGCCATGCTGGTTCACCCCCGCCGGTTCAGCGCCCGTCCTCGGCAAGCGCCGCGATGGTGCGCGCCAAGAGCCGTATTTCCTGGCGTATTTCCTCGGTGGTCTGATTGCGCCCCTGTTCGCTCTCTTCAAGCAGGCGCGCTATGTAAGCCTCGATGTTACGTAGATGAGATTGAGAGATCTCGTCACGCCCGCTGGAGTGCTGGTCCGCGAGCCGGGCGAGAATGGGTTTGATCTCCAACTGCGCCTCGCCGATCCGTAGCATCAGATCCTGTTCGACCCGCATTTGCTCGACGAGGGTGGCGAGCTTGTCATTCAATCCCATGAGATTGGCGTTGGACTGGCGCCGCTCGTCCTCACTTCGGGTGATTACCCGCTGCAGGCGATCGAGGCTTTCGGCGGTCTGTTCGAACAGCGCGGCTTGATAGGCGCTGGCCGAGGTTTCGCCATCGCCGATCGCCACGGCACCGCCGCTGGTAAGTCGCGTAAGGCTCGACAGCCATTCCTCGAGATCATTGTAGAACCGGTTTTGTGCCTGACCGAGTTGCAAGTCCAGAAACCCAAGAACCAGGGAGCCCGCCAAACCGAATAGTGACGAACTGAAGGCGGTGGCCATGCCGTCGAGCGGGGCTTCCAAACCGGTCTTCAGATTTGCGAAGACATCTCCCAAGTTACCGCTCTCGATGGTCAACCCACCGATTACCCCGCCGACCGCGCCAACCGTCCCCAACAGTCCCCAAAATGTTCCCAGAAGGCCGAGGAAGATCAGCAGCCCGATCAGATACCGCGAGATATCCCGGGATTCGGAAAGCCGCGAGTCCAGGCTATCCAGCAGCGACCGAAGCGACAGGGTCGACAAGCTCATCCGGTCGTCGCGCCGCTCGCCAAGCATCGTCGCGATCGGCCCGAGAAGCGTCGGGGTCTGCTGCACCGACATGCCGGGTTGGCTGCTTCGATAGGCCTCGATCCAGGCGACTTCTGGTCCTAGCAGGAGAACTTGCCGCAGAATGAACACGATGCCGATCAAGAGCGCGGCGACGATCATCCCGTTCAACGCCGCGTTGGCCATGAAGGCCTCGCGCAAGGGCACGTTCAAAACGCCGGCGATCGCCGCGACGATCGCGAGGAAAAAAAGAATGCGACTTAGATAACGCCTCGGACTTGTCACAATGGCACCGCTCTTGGGGGATGGATCGCGTCATCGTGCCCGGTTTGATCGCGATCAAACCGTTTCATCAACGAGGAACCAGAAGTATAACGTCGACCCGGTCGGCGGGCCCGGAGTTTCCGCGGTCGCCAAGGGCCCGAACGTCCATCCGGGTGCTGGCGATGCCCTGTGCCATGAGATGGGCCCGTACCGAAAGTGCTCGGGACAAGGACAGGCGCCGGGCCTTGCTGGCGTTGCCGTCCACGGACGCGGCGTAGGCGAGTAGCTGAACGCGGCTCTTCTCGTTGCTCTTCAAATTCTTCACCAAAGGCGCCAATGGGCTTGCCATGGTGTCGCCGAAGTCGGATTGCCCTTCACCGAACAGCAATTGAATGGCGCCCTTATCCGTCGCCGAGGACGCCGCGGTACTTGGCTTGGGCGCGACCGCTGGCGCTGACGCGCGCGAAGCGGTTCGGACCGGTTTCGGCGCCGCCGGGGCCGGTGGCGTGGAGACGATGCTTGGTGCTTTCGGAGGCGCCTTGGCCTTGGGCGTTACCGGCACAGAGACGCTTGTCGGAGCGGGTTGCGGCTTCCGCGCGGGCGCGACGATCTTTGGTGGCTTTGGCGTCGGCGTCGGTGCTCGGGTCGCGAGAATGGGTCTCGCTGGCCGCGTCGCTGTTTTCGTGACCGGAGTGGCGGGCGCGACTATGGATGGCGTGTTGATGGTCGGTGCCGCGATACGCGGGCGCGTCGGTTTGGCGATCGGTCGCGGCGCTGGCTGGGCGAACCCGATGCCCCGCGTTCCGACACGGGGGCGCTCACCCCTGAACGGAAGCCGACCGCTTTGGGCGCGGGCATAAGGCAACAGTCCCGGACGAAGCAGTTCTGGCAATGTCGAAACCTGCGGAAGGCTATCCAGCACGCTGAGGTCGACTTCCACGCT
>JADHLJ010000034.1 GCA_016780745.1 Alphaproteobacteria bacterium
GGGTCGCCGTCCGCCCCATTGAAAGGCGCGTCGCCCCGCGCGCGGGACCCGCCCATGGACTACGTGGACAAGCCGTCAACCGATGAATGGGACATCTTTACGCCGCCGCGCTGGTACATAATCACGCCGCCGTTGACAAGGTGCGGGGACTGATGTTCCACCGCGTGGCAAGACAAGTCTGTCTCAGGTGTTTGATGGCAATCGTCTCAACGCCCATCACCGCAACTCCCCTCATCGCCGTTAGCAACGTGCTCACCACCGACAACCAGGAACTCGTGCTCGCGCACAAAGGCCAGGATCCGGTCCGCCGTCGCCAGCGTCGGCGACCGGCCGCGCCGAAGGTTCAGCACCAGCGACGGATCCCCCGCCGCCTGGCGACCGAACTCGGTGGCCTTGAAACCGGAGCGTTCGAGAAAGCTCTCGACCTCCGCGTGAAACTGTTCGGTGAGCGTTTTCATGATAGGCATATGAAAAGCGTGATTGGATGGTTGCGTCAAACGGAAAAGAAAGGTAATTTCCTACCTCCTATAACAAGGGAGATCGTCATGGATCTCGACCCCGTGCGTTTGCGCGTCATACAGTTGCTTGATGAACGGCGCACCGATATGAAGAACGGCTCACTGGCGCTGGGGCGCAACCCCGCCTACCTGCACCAGTTCGTCTTCCGGGGCACGCCGAAGGTATTGGGCGAGGACGACCGGGCGGCGCTGGCGGCGTTCCTTGAATGCGACGAGGACGAACTGCGCCATAAAGCTCGTCCCGAGCGCAAGCCACGCGCCAAGTCGGAACGGGCACCCAGGGCCAATGACGGGCAGCCCGAGGGCTATCTTGCGATCCCCGAGATCGACGTGCGCGCCGCCGCCGGCGCCGGCGCGGTCCATGACGGGCTCGAGGAGACCAAGGACGTCTGGTATTTCTCGGACCCGGTGGTCCGGCATGAGTTCCGGGCGCGACCCTCGGACTTGCGGATGATCACCATTGACGGCGATTCTATGGAACCGATGCTCGACAGCGGTGACCGGATCATGATCGACACCAGTCAAAGGGTGCCGGTACCGCCTGGCGTGTTCGTCATCTGGGACGGAATGGGGCTGGTCGCCAAGCGGGTCGAGCACGCGCCGAACTCCGACCCGCCGGTGATCATCATCAAATCAGTCAACCCGGACTACGAGACCTACGAACGCGACGCCGAGGAGGTGCATGTCATTGGGCGAGTGATTTGGGCGGCAAAGAGGTTTTGAAATCTTCGACTGGACAGCTCAGCTTGCACCAGACCGCTAGACCGAAAACCGGCGAGGGTCCACAATCGCTTGAGCCGTCTTGAAACGGAGACCAATCGAATGAAACGGCGAACCAAACGAATAGCTGGGACCGTGGTTCTTTTAACAATCTTGGCGCAGAGCACCGGTTGCGCGACCCCAGACCAAAGTAGGTTGACCGGCCAAGTGGTTGGGACCGCCGTCGGGATCGCGGTTGGATCACAGTTCGGTCAAGGACTTGGCACCGCATTTGCCGTTGCGCATGGAGCCTGGTTGGGGTTCCAGTTCGGAGAGCTGATTGGCCGACAGGACCCAAAGGCGGAATCTCCTTCACGGTAGCGGCGACCGGGCCTTCAGAGAAATATAATCGGCCAATGACGATCAAGCTCAACACGATACCGAGGCGCTTCTGTCTTTTTTTATCTGCAATTGCGCTTGTCTCTGGCGGTTTTCCCATGGCGTCGTCTTCTGACGATTTGGGAAACATGCAGCGCATAGGTGGATTTTCGATCGATATTACGGAAGTGACCATTGGTCAATTCGCTCGTTTTGCCGTCGCGACGGGTTTCATGACGAAGGCCGAGCGCGGCGGTGGTGGCCTCGTCTATGCCGCGGGTTGGGAGCAGAAAGCCGGCTGGACTTGGCGCACACCCTATGGCCGGCCCGGGCAGGACGACGAGCCGGCGGTTCATGTCACGTTCGACGAGGCGCAGGCCTATTGCCGGTGGGCCGGCAAACGCCTGCCGACCGAACAGGAGTGGATCGAGGCCGCCTATACGGAAAGACGCGCGTCGCCAACCTCGCCTTTCGAGCGTGGCCGAACCTACCCGTATCCGACGGGCGACAGCCCCGAGGGCGCAAACTGCCTTGGAGACTGCGGCGAGACGCCGGCGATCGACTACTCCGCCGTCCTAGAGCGCGGACGCGGACATGCTAAGGCCGGCACGACCCGTCCTGGCGTCAATGGCCTCTACGACATGGGCGCCAATGTCTGGGAGTGGGTCGATACGGAAGACCGGGCCCAAAAGGGCACGCGCGGCGGCTCCTGGTGGTACGGCGCCGCGCAGATGCGAGCGGATTACGACGCCTCGAAGCCGCGCAACATGGCCGTCGTATATATTGGCTTTCGCTGCGTGAAAGACAGGCAGTAAGCCCATGGAGATGGCGGGCATCGTGAGGCGTAATGTCGTTTTTCTGCTGGTCTCGGCGATGGCGATGGGCGTCGGTCCCGCATGGGGTGATCCATTCATTGTCGGCATTGCGCGTGTGATCGATGGCGATACGCTGGAGATCCGCGGTCAGCGCATTCGACTGCATGGCATCGACGCGCCCGAAAGCGGCCAGTTCTGCGAAAAGGACGGGAAGCAATACCGCTGCGGCCAGCAAGCCGCTTTGGCACTTTCCGACAAGATTGGCCGCGCGACCATCCGCTGCGAGCAACGCGATATCGATCGCTACAAGCGGATCATTGGCGTTTGCTTCAAGGGAGACCAGAATCTGAACCGTTGGATGGTCCAAAACGGCCATGCTGTCGCATATCGCCGCTATTCCCAGGATTATGTGCCCGATGAGCTGACAGCGACCGCAACGAGAATAGGTGTTTGGTCTGGGACATTCGAAATGCCATGGGAATGGCGAAAGAAACACCGATAATATTGATGGAAATTCGGTTTTTGGGGGGAATGTGATTTGCCTACATACGGTTGGGTCAGAGAAGATGGCCTCGAGGCTTTCTATGAAGGCACCGAACGCTTTCGCGATCCTGGGCCTCCTTCTGGCACAATATTTCGCTGCCCTTTTTGCACACGCACATTCACCGCTAGACATGACATGCAAGCACATGTCTCTGCCGAGCATAAATTTGAGCGCCCTATTCTGTTGATAAGAGGTAAGGAACCTCCCCGTAGGACCACTGTTCGCGCCCAAATTGCTGAGGCGGATATCTATGTGCAGAATGCAACCAGTGTCTCTGTAACCTTTAACGGAGGCCCGACAGAGGCTTTGCCACTTGAATCTTTGTCTTCGAAGCTGGCGTCCCTTACTAACAGTGAGATCTCTGTTTCCCTGACAAATGACGCAGTAAAAAATTCTACGCCGGTTAGCTCAAGGTATGATCTGTCACTCCGAGCAGCCACTGCAGATCAATTAAGGGATGTTGAGCGCGCCTTTCACGAGATCATTATGAATGGCGATCTGACGAGAGCATCAATCAGCCTGTTTCTAGAAGATCCCAGGAGCAAGGGAGTTGCTGCTGAATATGCTACGGGTCTCGCCGAATACTCTTTGGGCGTCCTGCTCAAAGAAAGGCCCGACACTGAACCTTTGACGACACCTTTTGCAAGGTATCGCGAGGCTTATGGTTCATCACTTCAGAAGTTAACTGATTTTGATCGCCCCATGGCCAACTTGATCTCAAACCTCATTCGCTTTGCCATGAATGATTTTTCAGCCTGGGACATTCAAACAGGCTGCTGGGAACTAGACCTCGCAAATTCTGTTCTCCACGACCCGGAGCTGGATTCGAAAGATGAAATTGGTGAATTGCCTGAGGCAAGAACACCAATTTGTCCCGTCGATCATGGAATTGGGCAAATCTTGGCACTCGCTGAACGTATGATCCGCCAAGATAGATGGAGCCCTATTTTGGATGAGGAATGTAGAAGCGCAACATCCACCGATGTCTTGGATGCAACTGACCGACAGAAAGCCCTGGCGATATGGGCAGCAGCAGCCTGGAGGCTAGGGGCAAGGGAGAGCGCTGTTGAACAGCTTCGTCAAATCGCAGCCACGTTCCCATTTAGCAAATGGGCAGAACCATACTTAGAGAGCATAGACAAGTGATAGAAGAAAAAGACGACAAGGCGAACGCATCTTCTGAGGTCGAAGGCAAAAAGCCTGAATCTGTTCAAGCTGATTCGAAAACCGATAATGAAGCTCCTTCCGAAAAACAAATTCAGCCGGAAATCGCCGCCTATTTCTCGGATCCTAAAATCAGTCCGTCGGCATTTATAAAGGCTGTCAAATCGGAGAAGGTGAAAAGCTTTAAGTTTGGATCTCTCGGTTGGGTAGAGGGCGTTTAGGTCCAGCCGTCTTCGGCGTAGGCCATGGCGTATTGCGATCCCCATTTGTGGTAGCAGAACAGCTGCTCGGTGGGGTCCAGCTTGAACGGTACGGGAACCCGGAAATTGTCCGCGATCTCCGTATCGACCGAGTAGTAGGTATAGGTGCTGTATATCACGATCCGACCGTTGGTGACGGGTGTGCCGCCGCTGTCGCGGATCTCCAGCGCCCAGGTCTCATTGAAGGCGCCGTGCCGGTTGCTTCTGTATGGATCCGGATTGCCTCTTCAAGATGGGCCTTCTCCTCCTCGCGTGAGAAGTCGCGGTAATCGATCCAACGCAAACCGTGGGAGGCGATTTCCCAACCTGCCTCCAGCATGGCGGCCACCTGCTCGGGCGAGCGCTGAAGGGCCATGGCGACCCCGAAGACGGTCGCTGGGATGCCGTGGCGCGTGAACAGGCGATGCAGGCGCCAGAAACCAGCCCTGGTCCCGTACTCGTAGATCGATTCCATGTTCCAATGGCGCTTGCCCGGCCAGGAGTCCGCGCCGACGAACTCGGATAGGAATGCCTCGGAGCCCGCGTCACCGTGGAGGATGTTGTTCTCACCACCCTCTTCGTAATTGATCACGAATTGCACCGCGATCCGGGCCTCACCCGGCCAGCGTGGGTGCGGCGGTGTTCTCCCGAAGCCCGCAAGGTCCCTCGGATAACTGTCGTTCATCAACCCCCTCGTTACACACGTCGGCATGGTTCTCATCTTGGCAATGAACCCGGGACGGTCATCACTCACAAATATCCCGATAGTCATGAAAAGCGGTCGCCACTTGGGTAGCGAACTTCATCGCCGCGATCGAAAGCGTCCGATTCTTAAGCTGTCCGATATGAAGCCGCCCCGGACGAACGTCCGATGCGTGAAGCGGTCGCCAGGACAAGCCTTGCCGACGGAGCGAGCCTTTGGAGAGACCGACCGGGACGTCGAACGCAACTAAATCACAGGAGGCGACGGTGTTGAGGAGGAACTGTGCATCCTCCGATTCCACCGTGATCCATGGCTGCAACTGCTTTGCGTAGGCTGCCTGTTCCAAGATGCTTCGCACACCTGTCACCTTGGCAGGCAAGGCCAGCGGATACTGAAGGCAGTTGGATAGCCGCAGCGGCTTGGTTTCCCGGCTAAGGGGGTGACCCTCCGGGAAAATAGCCGTGATCTGCTGATCAACACTTTCGATCTTCTGGAACTCGCGGTTCACCGAGGGCTCGAACACGATGGCGATGTCCGCCTCCAGCTTGACCAACTGCTCCATAGAGGTGGCGATGTCGCAAGGCTTCACCTCGAAAGACACATTGGGATGCTGCCGAAGATAGGCGCTGATTTGTTGCGGCAGGAGGTAGGGCATTGCGGCCTCGGTCGAGGCGATGCTGACATGCCCGCGCCGAACGCCGGACAGGTCCGCCAACTGGACTTTCAGATGCTCGAAATCACGAGTTTGGCGGCGGGCATGCATTAGGAAAAGCTCGCCGGCCACATTCAGGCGCACGCCCCTCGGCAGCCGCTCGAAGATCGGTTGACCCAGCTCCTTCTCCAGCAACAGGATCTGACGGTTGAGGGCAGTGGAGGTGATCGCGCGCACCTCCGCCGCAGCCCTGATCGAGCCCAGCTTGACGATGTCCTCGACGCATCCAAAAAGCCAGAGGTGTCTCATGCGTCAAAGAGTAGGAGAAAAAACGTACAGGTCAAGTGCAAATTAGACTGTTCTCAGCACAGGCCGGCCTTGCCACATTGTCGAAGTGTACGACATTGGAGTTCGACGATTGTGGCAATGCGGTACCTGGAACTGGTGGGTGTCACGAAGCGCTACGGCGATACGCTTGCGGTCGATGCCGTCGATCTCGCCATACTCAAAAACCGTTACGTCTGTGTCCTAGGGCCTTCAGGTTGCGGTAAGTCCTCACTTCTTCGGATGCTCGCAGGACATGAGATTGTCTCCAGCGGCGATATCGTTTTGAGCGGCCGAAACATTACGGACGTCCCGCCCGCGCGGCGTGGAACCGCAATGATGTTTCAGAACTACGCGCTCTTTCCCCATCTTTCCGTCCGGGACAATGTCGCGTTTCCCTTGAAGATGAGAGGAGCCGAGAAGACGGAGCGGTATCGGGAGGCCGACGCGCTATTGGCGCGGGTGCATCTGGAGGCATACGCCGAGCGCAAACCTGCCCAGCTCTCGGGCGGACAACAGCAGCGCGTGGCGCTTGCGCGGGCGATGATCACGCGGCCCCAGATCCTCCTGCTTGATGAGCCCCTGTCCGCGCTCGATCCGTTCCTTCGGGTGAAGATCCGAAGTGAGTTGAAGGAATTGCAAAGAGACCTCGGGATCTCGTTCTTGCACGTGACGCACAGCCAGGATGAGGCTCTCGCGCTCGCGGATCTTGTGGTGGTCATGAACGGCGGCCGGGTTGAGCAGGCCGCCCCGCCCCGTGAGGTGTTCAATCGTCCAAGCAGCGAATTTGTCGCCCGCTTTATCGGCGGTCACAACATCCACTCCGGCGCGCGCGGGACCGTTGCGGTGCGCTCCGACCGGGTGCGCCTTTCCGATGAGCCGGATGGCGCGCTTAGCGGCGTGATCGGCGATTTGGAGTTTCTGGGGACCCGGGTTTCGGTTCGCGTGAACACACGCGACGGCGATTTCACCGTCGAACTGGCCGACGGCGACTTCTTCGCCGCGCCATACGATTTGGGCCAATCCGTTTCCCTGTCCTGGGACCCGGAGGATGCCCATCCCTTACTGGCGTGAGCCGATCACGCGTTCTTGAAGGTCTTTTCCAAGTGCAAAAAAAGAGGGGTACTAGAATATGAAGAAGATACCATTGAAAGCGGCGCTTTCGCGGCGCTCCGTCCTTAAGGGAGCGGCTGCGGTGACCGGCGCGGCTATCGGTTCGGGCGCCATCACCGGCTTCCCGACGATCTGGGCGCAGAACATAAAGAACGTGACGTTGCGCCAGTTCGGAACCGGCGTGTCGAACCTCAACGAGTTTGCCGCGAAGGTGAGCGAAGACCTCGGCTTCACGCTGGAGATGACGGCGCTAGATTCCGATTCCGTCACTCAGCGCGCGGCGACGCAGCCGAAGTCGTTCGACATCGCCGACATTGAGTACTGGATCTGCAAGAAGGTGTGGGGTGCTGGCAATCTCCAGGCGATGGACACCTCCAAGATCAAAAACTACGACAAGATCGTCGGCATCTTCAAATCCGGCAAGCTGACGCCGGAATCGGTGATCGCTCAGGGCACTGCTCCGCACTCGGTCGGCTTCGTAGACGGCCCGAACGGCAAGAGCTTCGCATCGTCCGAGACCGGCTGGATGACGCTCATCCCGACGATCTACAACGCCGATACGCTTGGCATCCGCCCGGACCTGATCGGCCGCCCGATCAGCACCTGGGCCGAGTTGCTGAATCCCGAGTTCAAGGGCAAGGCGTCGATCCTCGACATCTCGTCGATCGGCATCATGGACGCGGCCATGGTCTGTGAATCCATGGGCGAGGTCACCTACGGTGATAAGGGCAACATGACCAAGGAGGAGATCGACAAGACGATGGCGATCTTCACCGATGCGAAGAAGGCGGGCCAGTTCCGCGCCTTCTGGAAGTCCTTCGATGAGAGCGTCAACCTGATGGCGTCGGGCGAGGTCGTGATCCAGTCGATGTGGTCGCCGGCCATCACCGCAGTTCGCTCGAAGGGCATCCCCTGCGTCTATCAGCCGCTCAAGGAAGGCTACCGCTCGTGGGGGGGGGGGCTTGGCCTGTCGGCGAACCTCTCGGGCCTTGAGCTTGAGGCGGCCTACGAGTACATCAACTGGTACCTAGATGGGTGGGTTGGCGGTTTCCTGATGCGTCAGGGTTACTACTCTGCCGTTCCAAGCACATCGAAGAACTACATGTCCGAAGACGAGTGGGGCTTCTGGTTCGAGGGCAAACCGGCCCAGGGCGACATCAAGAACCCGTTCGGCAAGGTCATGGAGAAGGCCGGTACCATCCGCGACGGCGGCTCCTTTTACGACCGGATGGGCGCTGTCGCCTGCTGGAACGCGGTCATGGACGAGAACAAGTACATGGTTCGCAAGTGGAACGAGTTCATCGCAGCCTGATTGCGGTGGTAACCCGAAACGGCGTCCGGGGCTTCGGCCCCGAGCGTCCATCATCCGACAAACCCGGGTATCAACTCCATGAGCGTCGAGGGCAGGAAGCGGCCGTTTTTCACTGCTGAGCAGGTGAGTTGGATCCTGGTCGCGCCTCTCTTAATAATCCTGCTGTTCTTCTTGTTCCTGCCTATGCTGACGCTCATCCAGGTCAGTTTTTGGGACTACAACGAGTGGACCTTCTTCCCGGCGTTCATCTTCGATAACTACGTCTACATCTTCACCTCCAACGTAACGTTCGCGACCTATTGGAAGACCATCCAGCTGACGTTGTGGACCTGGTTCTTCTGCACAGTGATCGGCTTCACTGTCGCGTACTTCCTGGCGTTCCACGTTCGCTCGTTGACATGGCAAATCGCGCTCTTCCTGCTCTGCACGATCCCGTTTTGGACCTCGAACATCATTCGCATGATCTCCTGGATCCCCTTTCTCGGGCGGAATGGGATCGCGAACTCCGCCCTGCTTGAGGTCGGGCTGATCGACGCGCCGC
The DNA here is from genome assembly GCA_016780745.1 of Alphaproteobacteria bacterium. Taxonomy (GTDB): domain Bacteria; phylum Pseudomonadota; class Alphaproteobacteria; order Thalassobaculales; family Thalassobaculaceae; genus JADHLJ01. Next base: position 9,003 of record JADHLJ010000034.1, read on the forward strand.
TTGAGTGGTTATTGTTCTCGGACTTCGCGGTCGTGCTAGCGTTCGTCCACCTGTTCACCCTGTTCATGGTTGTGCCGGTGTTCAACACCATGATGCGGATCGACAAGTCGCTGATCGAGGCGGCCCGCGATGCCGGCGCGTCGGGCTTCCGCATCCTAATCGAGGTGATCCTGCCGCTGGCTAAGCCCGGGATCATGATCGGCTCGATCTTCGTGGTCACCCTGGTCATGGGCGACTTTATCACTGTGCGCTTCATGTCGGGCGGGCAGAGCACGTCTGTCGGGCGGGTTATCTCCAACGAGATCGCCCTCCTGCAGTACCCGGCCGCCGCCGCGAACGCGGTGGTTCTCCTGGCGACGGTGACCCTCATCATCGCGGTGATGGTCCGATACGTGGACATCAGGAAGGAGCTATGATGGAGCGCCGAGTACCATCCTTCTACCTTCTTGGCGCGTTCTTCGCGCTGTTCATCCTGTTCCTCTATGGGCCCACCCTCACCATCGGCATCCTGTCGTTCCAAGGTCCGAACGGTGGGTTGACCTTTCCGATGAATGGCGCCTCGGTCCATTGGTTTGCCAATCTCTTCGAGCAGCAGGCCGTGGGCGACTTCTGGGGCGCCTTCTCCCGCTCGCTAATCCTGGGCCTGATGGTTATGGTCAGCACGGTGAGCCTGTCGGTCATGGCCGGGCTCGCCTTTCGGGAGCGTTTCCGGGGTGCCAACATCCTCTTCTACCTCACGATTTCTAGCCTCATCATCCCATCGATCCTGGTCTCCCTCGGGGTCGGCCTGATCTTCAACATTCTGGATTGGGAGGTGCAGTGGTACAGCTCCGGCTTCGGCGCTCAGCTCACCTGGACGCTGCCGTTCGGCCTCCTGATCATGTTCGCGGTCTTCAACCGTTTCGACAAATCATACGAAGAGGCGGCGCGCGATCTGGGGGCCAGTTGGTGGCAGACGATCCGCTTTGTCGTGCTGCCTATGATCGCGCCGATGCTCATTGGGGTTGCGTTATTCGGCTTCACGCTCTCCTACGACGAGTTCGCGCGCACTCTACTGACCGCAGGCTCGAAGAACACGCTCCCGCTGGAGATCTTCGGGATGACGACGAACGTCACGACGCCGGTTCTGTATGCGCTCGGGACCATGACCACGGCCTTCTCGCTTGGGATCATCATGGTTTTTCTGGTCTTCGCCTACTGGATGCGGGCGCGATCCCGGCGCTTGGGTAATGACGCCGGCAAAGGGATGGTATGAGGCCGAATGAACATCCTTATCATCAACCCGAATACCACCGCGTCCATGACTAAACTCGTGGCGGCGGAAGCGCGAAGCGTGGCCCGTGCGGGCACCAGTATCGTCGCGGTCAACCCAACGGAGGGACCGGCCGCCATTCAAGGTGCCTCGGACGGGGCGGAGGCGCTGCCGCATTTGATCGAGGTGTTCGACAAACAGACTGCTGAGAACGCATTCGACACGGTCGTGATCGCGTGCTTCGACGACACCGGGCTTTGGCTTCTTCGGGAACGCGCGTCTATCCCGGTGATCGGGATCGGAGAGGCCGGCTTTCATGCGGCCATGCTGTCGGGACGCAAATTCACGGTTATCACCACGCTTCCGATATCCGTGCCCGTCATCGAGCAGAACATTGTCGAGCAGGGCATGGCCGGACGATGCGCCGAGGTCCGGGCCACGAGCATTCCCGTGTTGGAGTTGGAGGCCGATCCGGCCGCCTCGATCGAGCGGATATCCGTTGAAATCGAGGCCAGTCTCAAGTCGACGGAATGCGACGCTATCGTGCTCGGCTGCGCCGGAATGACCAACATCGTCGAGCCGCTCAAGAGGCGGTTCGATCTCCCGATCATCGACGGGGTCAAGGCTGCGATCGGCCTGTGCGAAATGCTCAACAACATCGGGGTTGGTGGGACAGGGGGAGTAGAGCGGACCGTGTGAAGATGGGATCACTCCGTGAAACCACCGCCTGGTGCAAAGCCGATCGAAGTGAAAACGCTGAGCTGGTATCAAGACCGAATATGATAAGGGCCCTGATCGGGACCCTTATCATAACATCTGCGACTGGCGGATTTTTACGCCAACACCGTGGCCGGTTTTGCTGCCGATATTGACAGACGCCCCTTCCCGCATCGGTCTGCTAAACGATGAGACAGCGCTGACCGCTATCCTGTCACCGTCGTTAACTCGATAGGCCTGAATGGTCGAGATGGACCGGCGGGCATTTCACCCTCCGTTTTTACGCTCCCACGGGAGCCTCTCAATCAAACTGGATCCGTTGTCTCTCAGATATTGAGCATATTCGATGTCGTCGTTGTGATGGATGAAGTCGTTGGGATTTAAAGGGTTGATCAAGCGACCGTCGAGCCTTGGGATTCTGAGACCACCCTGCGGCCAATCCCGTTTTACTTTCCGGCACAACTCAGCAAATCGATAATTTTCCTCCGCTTCCGCATTGCGGCGTATTGATGGAGAGTTGATTTCGGTGGGGCCTCGGGCTGTGTCGAGCTTTCGAACAATTTTTTCCGCGAACAGGTAAATTAGTCCGCGACAATAAGGCTCGCTTTCCCGCCAACGCCGGACCGCCTGACGGGAAACCTTGGCGTGTCTGGCAATCACAGCCGCACTTCTACGGGATGGGAACGGCTTCATTTCGTGAATCGGTTCGGGGGCGTGGAGTGCCGAAACACGAAAATGACGATACTCGTAGTGCAATGCCGCCCATTGATTTTTCGTCAGGTTCGGCTTCGTTCTCGCCGGGTTTGCCCAATAGACTTTTTTGGGACGCCCAAGCGGTCGACCTGTAGGTTTATACGGCATCAGTTCCTTTGCCCCCTTTGGGGGGCTCCCACCCCCCTTCATCGCCGCCTCGATGCTGCCGCCAACTTGTTTTGCGGCGATGCGAAGCGGATCATCAGCGAGATGCGCGTAGCGCGCGGTGGTTTGAACAGGCTTATGGCCCAGGAGTTTGCCGACTAGCGGCAACGACATTCCACCAGCGATCGCGGCGCTGGCAAACGAATGCCGCAGGTCGTGAATGCGCACATCGTTTAACTCCGCTCTCCTCCGAACACGCATCCAGATTTTTCGAAGGCCGATAAGATGCCCGCCAGCTTTCTGCCCGACAATGACATGAGGGTTTCCCTCGACCCGAGGCAGCGAAGACAGCAACTCAACAGCGGCAGCGGGAAGGAAGATCGCCTTTTCGCCGGTCTTACTGTCGGGAAGCCATAATCTTTCCCCGGCTAGAGCGGCTTGAAGGAAATATGAATCGAGGGATTCCCAAAGCAGCAAACACATGATTCTGTATCCTGAGGCGTTTTGGGAGGCAGATATGGGGTATTGTTACGGGAATGACCTGCGTCGCCGGGTTATCGAGGCGGTTGACGGGGGTCTTTCGGCGCGGGCGGCGGCGGCCCGGTTCTCGGTGGCGCCTTCGACGGCGATCAACTGGCACCGCCAATGGCGGGAGATGGGCAGTTTCGCGCCAGCTCGACAGGGCAAGCCTCCGCGCTCTCGCTTGGATTCGTACGAGGCCTTCATCCTGGGGCTTGTGGAAGACATCAAGGATATCGTGCTGACCGAGATCGCCGAGCGGCTGATGAACGAGCATGGCGTGCGGGTTCATCCGACGACGATCTGGTACTTCCTGTCCAAGCGCGGCCTGACGCACAAAAAAAGACGGGCCACGCGGCCGAACAAGAGCGCCCGGACATCCGAACCCGGCGCGAGGACTGGTTCGACGGGCAGCTCGACCTCGACCCGGAACGCTTGATCTTCATCGACGAGACTGGCGCCAACACAAAGATGGCACGGCTCAGGGGCTGGTCGTTCAAAGGCACGCGCTGCCGGGCGTCGATCCCACACGGCCATTGGCGGACCACGACCTTCACCGCCGGCTTGCGGCTCTCGGGCATGGCGGCGCCGATGCTCCTGGACGGCCCGATGCACGGCGCCGCCTTTCTGGCCTATGTCGAGCACGTGTTGGTACCGGACTTGGCCGTGGGCGACATCGTCGTCATGGACAATCTGGCCTCGCACAAAGTCGCGGGCGTACGCGAGTTGATCGAGGCCGCTGGCGCCACGTTGTTGTATCTGCCGCCCTACAGCCCCGACTTCAATCCCATCGAAATGGCTTTCTCAAAGCTCAAGACCGCGCTGCGCAAAGCCGCCGCCCGAACCAAGGCGGAACTCTGGGACGCCATCGCGGCGGCCATCGAAACCTTCTCGCCAACAGAATGTGAAAACTACTTCGCCGCCGCGGGATATGATCGAGATTAAACTCAAGACGCTCTAGGCCTTGCCGTTTCGGGCAATGATGAATGCAACTGCGCAGAATTTCGCGCCCTCTTGCTTCCACAGTGCTTCCACGGTGATGGTTAGGTGTTGGGTCTCAGAATCAAAAAGCCCGCAACACATTGAGTTACGGGCGTTTTATTGGTTGCGGGGGTAGGATTTGAACCTACGACCTTCAGGTTATGAGCCGTGCGGAAATTGGCTCGCTGTACCGCGCATGTTTGCGAAATTCCCGCCATTTCCGCCCATCACAGCCGTTTTGAGTGGCAACCAACTTTCGCTACATTGCGCCGTAGCACCCAGAACTTTGCTCCCTCTTGCTTCCACAGTGTTTCCAAATTTTGCCCAGTTGATGAACTGGTAGCAACCAGATCCACCAAGACCTAATGCATCCTGTTTTCGGTTGGTGTCGATTGTGGTTGTTTGATTTCGATTGGTACCCCTTGAAAATACCCGGCCGTCGCACGATCTTCATTGTGACAATTATATCACAACCATGGGTTGGTGGCTAGGCTCGACGCTGAAGGGGACAAATATGCCAAGAGAGCCATATGAGGTTCTCGGCGTGGCGAAAAACGCGTCGGGAGACGAAATCAAGAAGGCCTATCGCAAGCTGGCCAAGAAAAATCATCCGGACCTGCATCCCGGGGATGACGTGGCGGAGCAACGCTTCAAGGAAATCTCCCAGGCATATGGCTTGCTGGGCGATGCGGAAAAGCGCGCGCGCTACGACAGCGATGAAATCGACGCCGATGGTAATGAGCGTCCGCGAGCGCCATTCCATGGACAGGATGCAAGCGGTCCCGGCGGCTTCCATTATAGTTACGATGGTGACCCCGGCGATCTCGGTGACCTGTTCTCGAACCTCTTCGGCGGACGCGGTGGGTTCGGTGGCGGTCCCAGTTTCGACGGTCGCGCCGAACGATCGCTCAGAGGTCAGGACATCCATTGCGGGTTAACGATCGATTTCCTGGACGCCGTGAACGGTTCCAAACGCCGGGTCACCATGGGTGACGGAAGCCATCTTGATATCACCTTGCCCAAGGGCTTGCGCGATGGTCAATCTATTCGCCTCAAGGGCAAGGGGATGGCTGGGATGAATGGTGCCCCGGCTGGAGACGCACTGGTGACCGTCAAGGTCCGCCCACACCCCACCTTCCGGCGCGAAGGTGACGATATCCACATGACACAGTCGATTTCGCTTACCGATGCGGTCCTCGGGGGTAAGGTCCATGTGCCGACCGTGACCGAATTCGTGGCGTTAACTGTTCCCGAAAATTCAAGCAGCGGGCGGGTTCTGCGGCTCCGGGGACGAGGCGTAAGGCGCGATGGGAAGCCGGCGGGAGACCAATTGGTTACGCTTCAGATCACCCTGCCAAGGTCGCCGGATCCGGAACTTGTCGAGTTGCTGCGCCGGCAACGCGAGCAGGCCGGCAAGAGCGAGGAGGCGCTGGCCGCTTAGGCTCGTGCCCCATCATCCGTTCGCTATCATCTCTCCCTCGATCCCCACAGTTCGGTTCCTGTATTTCGATCCGCGACGCCAAGGCCTATTCCTCTCGCACGGTTTGTTGCAGAATTAAATTCCATGGACGATGTGCTCAGCAAAATCCTCAGTCGAAACGCCCTGAAAACCCTCGCCTGGGGCCAGTCCTTTGAGCGCGGGCAGGCGTATTGCCGGGACGGCTCCGTGCGGGCGCTGCAAGCTGGTGACGGAGTGATCTCCGCGAAAGTTCAGGGCACGCGAACTTATCGGGTGCGACTCTGGTCGGAGGATGGAGAGCTGCGCCACGACTGCTCCTGTCCGCTCGGCGATGACGGATTGTTCTGCAAGCATTGCGTGGCGATCGGATTGGCGTGGCTTGACCCGGATAGCGAAACCACGCCCGTTGAAGAAGCGCCGGACATTCGCGCCTATCTCGGCAGGCTCGACAAGGTGGCGCTGGTCGAGCTGGTCCTGGAGCGAGCCGAGGAAGATGAACGCCTGCATCGGCGTTTGACCACGCAGGCAGCCCGGGCAGCGGCGTGGGAAAACGCGGGCGGCACGAATCTGGCGGCCTATCGGGGCGCCATCGACGATGCCGTCGGTGTGCACGGGTTCGTCGATTACCGCGACATGTACGACTATGGATCGGGCCTGGACGAGGTCGCCCAATCCATCGACGATTTATTGGTGGATGGACAGGCGGAGGCGGCGATCACCTTGGCGGAATACGGTCTGGAGGCGGTGGAGGGGGCCATCGAACATGTGGACGATTCCGATGGCTGGATGGGCGACATGCTGGAGCGTCTGCAGGAGATTCATCTAGAGGCGTGCCGCCAAGCGCCGCCGGAGCCAGTCGATTTGGCCGGTCGGCTGTACGAGATCGGCATGGAAAGTGGCTACGGCGTGTTCTGGGACGCCGTGAAAAGCTATGGCGTCATTCTTGGCAAGGAAGGCCTTTCCGCCTACCGGGCGCTGGCGGAAGCGGACTGGGCCAAGGTTCCGACCCTCGGACCAGGTGACGAAGACCCAAACAAGTATGGCGGCCGACTTGCCCTAACCAGGCTCATGACCTCCTTCGCCGAGGCTTCCGGCAATCTGGATGAATTGATCGCGGTGAAGTCGAAGGACCTGTCTTCCGCCCACGATTTCCTGCAAATCTCCGAGGCTTGCCGCGATGCGGGTCAGCCCACCAAGGCGCTGGACTGGGCCGAGAAAGGCTGGGCGGCATTTGACGATCATCGCCGGGACGGACGTCTTAGGGAGTTCCTCGCCAATTGCTATCATGAAGGCAACCGTCACGACGAGGCCATGGGGCTGATCTGGCAAGCCTTTACCGAGATGCCGGGGTTAGCGGCGTACAAGGCCCTCGAACACCACGCCACGAGGGCCGACGCCTGGTCGGCTTGGCAAACCAAGGCCATGGCGTTGATCCACGAGGAAATCGCCGGAGCCGCGTCCTCGACTTCCGGCCGGCGAGGAAGACGGTCCGCCTCCGGGGACGGGTCACTGCTGGTCGAAGTGCATCTGTATGAAAAGAATGACGAGGCCGCCTGGAGCGCCGCACGGGCGCATGGCTGTTTCGAGGCGCTCTGGTTGGATCTGGCGAGGCGGCGAGAGAGAAACCACCCGAACGACGCGATCGAGATATACAGCAAAAAGGTCACAAGTCTGCTGCGCCAGACCGGAAACCACATTTACGACGAAGCAGTCGGGTATCTGGAAAGAATCGCCGGACTGGGGGAAGCCGGACAGAATGCACCGGCGTTCAAGACCATGATTCAGGAGCTGCGAGTTAACCAGAAACGCAAGCGCAACCTGATGAAGCTGCTCGACCGCAAGGGGTGGTGAGCTGGAAGCGCTTGTTTTACCGTCAGAGCCATCCCTCCGATTTGAACGCGGTTAGATCAACCCCAGGGGGCGCATACCATCCGCTGGCGCCATAGCGAGCACCGAGATTTTGCGCGACCTCCTTGTTGCCGTACGGTATCCGCAGCGGTGTGTTGGCCTCCGAATTCCGCTGCTCGGAAGCCGGCTGAGGCGTTACATCAGACGAAATGGTCGTTGCCTTGGGCTTGCGTGCCCGCTTCGTTGGCATCGCGGTTTTTGCCGCTGCCAATTTAGAACGCTTCTCGCCGGCTTTGCGACGGCCCTTGCCTAGCTTCGCACCCTGGTTCGAGTCAATCCACGTGGACATGGCGCCGGAACTGGCCTTGGCCTCGTCGGTTATGGCGACACCTAGTTCCCGCGCGATCTTCTCGGCGAACAACAGTTGCGCGGGACTAGCCGGTTTGGGCCCAAGGGCTCCCGTTGTCTTCCCATCAACGCCGTCAGGTTTTTTGGGGGCGTGTTGATCTAGGAACGCGCGGCAGAGCGAACCCGATTTGGTGTAACCAGATGGAAGTTTGATACCCTTCTGGCGAGCGATGCTGTCGGCGAACCGCTTCATCGCGGTTGTTGGCGCGCGGGCGTCGCCCGCGCCGCCCGACGTTAGACCTAGCATGGACGGCACACCGCCTGGCGGCCCTTCCACGAGCTTGCCGATAATACGTTCGGCGGCGTCGCACACGGCATCAATGGCGCCAACCATCTCCTGCTTACCAACAACGACATCGTCGAGCAGACATTCGAGTTGCGCCGTCACGCCCGGATCGACTAAGGCTGGATCCGCATGTTTGAGAACGCCGAACAGCTTCAACCCGGTTTCGGTGGGCACGATGTTCTTGCCCTGCGCAATCAGAAATTCTTGCCGTTTTAACCCACCAATGATCTCAGCGCGGGTCGCCGGCGTGCCGATGCCCTTGGCTTCTTTCAGCCTGTCGCGCAAAACCTCGTCATCGACAAATCGCCAAGCCTGCTGCATCGCCTCGATCAAAGTACCCTCGTTATAGCGTGGCGGCGGCCGGGTCACCTTGTCCTCGATCGTTGGATTGCATAATCGCGCGGTCTCGCCGTTTTTCATTGGAGGAAGCAACTGCGCATCGTCGCCCTTCTCCTCGGCGGGTTGCCATTCCGGAAATGCCGCGCGCCAACCGAAATCAATAGGCTGGCGACCAGTGGCCTTAAAAGGAAAGCCGACCACGTCGAGCGTGGCGGTTGTCTGACGATAGCGGAAGTCTGGCATAACCGCGGCCAGGTACGCCCGCGCGATGACGTCGAACAGTTTTTTCTCGTCGATTGATAGGCGTGGCCAGACTTCCCGCAGGTTATCGATGGTGTTGACGTTGGGGATAACCGCGTGGTGACTGGCCCCCTCCAGTCCCTTGTCGTGGAAACTACCGCTCTTGCCCTTGCGGATTACCGGCTGCGCCGGCACCGGGATCGCGCTGAAGGATTGTCCCACTTGCAATCCGGCGACGATCCGCGGCACATCCCCGATCAAGGTCTCGGGCAAGTAACGCACCTCAGCGCGCGGATAGGTGATGATCTTCTTACCCTGGCCGTCATAGAGCTCCTGGGCAATCTCCAGCGTCCTGGCCGCCGCCCAGCCGAAGCGCGAGGCGCAGAGTTTCTGGAGTGACGGCAGATCGTGCAGTTTCGGTGGTCGTTGGCGCTTATCCTCGACGCGCACGCCGAGCGATCCCTCGCAATCACTGGCGGCTTTGACCACGGTCTCGGCTGCCTCGCGTTTAAGAATCCGATCCCGTGGCGCATGGCGTATCTTGAACTCACCACCCGCGACCCTGGCGGTGGCGACGATCTCGAAATAGGTCACGGGAACGAAATCGAGGATTTCCAATTCGCGCCTGCAGACGATC
>JADHLJ010000035.1 GCA_016780745.1 Alphaproteobacteria bacterium
GTTTGAGCGACGATGCGGTTGTGAAGTTGGTAGAGATCGACCGAATCCATGCGCAACCGCTTGAGGCTGGCATCGATCTTTCGGTCCAATTGCGAGGCGATGGTCTCGGAGCTTTCAATGTCGAGCCGCGCCTTGGTGGAGATGCCGGGCCGCTCCGCCGCGTCGAGTTCCTCGACCAGCCAGCCGACATTGGTCTCGGACACCCCGGCGCCGTAACTTTCGGCGGTATCGATCCAGTTGATGCCGGCGTCCAGTGACATCCGAAGCGCCCGACGCATGACGTCCGGGTCCGGGTCGATGAGAATGCCACCGACCCAACCGGCACCGATCACAACTTCCGAGACTTCAATACCCGTTCGCCCAAATCGACGTCTGTTCACAATGTTTTCTCCTGGAATTCCCAAAGGGTTCACGCGCGGAAGACTACCCGACGCACAAATAATTTGTTAGTATTTACAGGTCGACTTCATGTCGCGATTGGGAGTACCCGGCCAATCGAATGGAGGTCACGGCGCGATGTTGGCGGGAACATCGTTGAAAGAGTCTGTTAAATTCGGCGCGCTCTCCGTTATCGACGCAACGGGGCGAAAGCATCGTTTTGTCGGTGACGCCGGACCCGAGGTCACCATACGCGTGACCGATCCGGCCCTGCATTTCAAACTTTTCCATAATCCCCAATTGGCGATGGGCGAGGCCTATATGGACGGCACGCTGATCGTCGAGGAAGGCACATTGGCGGATTTCATCGAGATCTGCGCGGCGAACCAGCGGGCGCTGGAGGCGACGACACTCCAGCGGCTTTTGAATGTCTATCGCCAGGTTCTGGCGGCGATCCGGGTTCACAATCCCATCGGCGCCGCGCAACGCAAGGTCGCGCATCACTACGACCTCCGGGATGAATTGTTCGATCTTTTCCTGGATTCCGACCGGCAATATTCCTGCGCCTATTTCGCCGACCCGAGTGACGATATCGAGACCGCCCAACGCCGCAAGAAAGCCCATATCGCCGCCAAGCTCCTGCTCGAGGACGGTCAAAAGGTGCTGGATATCGGCTCGGGCTGGGGTGGCATGGGGCTTTATCTGTCGGGCCTCGCCGATATCCAGGTGGAAGGCGTGACCCTCTCGCGCGAACAACACAAGGTCAGCAACGAGCGCGCCTGGAAGGCCGGACGGTCGGACCGTGTCGCGTATCATCTGCGCGACTATCGCGAGCTCGACGCGCGCTACGACCGGATCGTCTCCGTCGGCATGCTGGAACATGTCGGGCCCCGACATTATGGCGAGTTCTACGCCAAGGTCTCGGAGCTACTCACCGATGACGGGGTGGCCCTGATCCACTGCGTCGGCAAGTTCAACCAGCCGGGCCCGCAAAATCCCTGGATGGAGCGCTATATCTTCCCCGGCGCCTATACCCCGACCCTGGCCGAACAGATGCCGTGGATCGAGAAGACCGACCTGATGGTCACCGATGTGGAGATCCTCAGACTCCACTACGCCGAGACGCTTCGGTGCTGGCACGACGCGTTCCAGCGCAATCGCGACGAGATCGCGGCGATGTATGACGAGCGTTTTTGCCGGATGTGGGAGTTTTATCTGTTGGGCTGCGAGGCGGCGTTTCGTCATGGGGTCTTGATGGTCTTCCAGATCCAACTCGCCAAATCCCTGGAGACCGTGCCGCTGACCCGGGACTACATCCATGATTTCGAGCGCGCGCGCCTGGGCGAACAGCCTGGCCGACCGGTTCTCGGACAGACCGGTGATTGACCGGGGCACCGGGGTTGTTGATACAGTGCGCCGATGTTGGAAACACTCGCCCATCAAGTGAACGAGAACCCGGCGCTGGTCCGCCGGGGCGCCGCCATGTCCGCCAGTTTTCTGATCGAGATTGGCGATCGCGACTTTCACGTTGCCGTCGACCGAGGCCGAATCATCGGCGTCGAGGAAGGTCCCTTCATCATGCGGGGGTGGAGCTTCGCCATTCGCGCGCCCGAGGCGGTCTGGGCCAAATTCTGGGAGCCGTTTCCCGATCCCGGGTTTCAGGACATCTTCGCGATGAACCGCTTCGGCCATTGCGTCGTCGAGGGCGATGTCGATGTGCTGCTGGCCAATCTACGCTACGTGAAGGATGTGCTCGCGATCCCGCGCCGCGCGCCGAACATGGGGGCCGCGCATGGTTGAGCTTGAGCCGATCATCGGTCGCTATGTCACCCTGCCGATCGAAGGCCGCGATCATCGGATCTATTTCGAGGAAGCCGGCCAGGGCACGCCGCTGGTCTGTCTGCACACCGCCGGCGCCCATGCCAGTCAGTTCCGCCACCTGATGTGCGACCCGGCGGTGACCGACCGGTTCCGGGTGCTGGCCTTCGACATGCCCTGGCACGGCAAGTCGACGCCGCCGCCAGGCTGGCAGGACGAGGAGTATCAGCTGACCAGCGACTTCTATGTCGCCGCGATCATGGCCTTCATCGAGGGGCTGGAGCTTGATAACCCGGTGGTCATGGGCTGTTCCATGGGCGGACGCGTGGTGATCCGTCTGGCCATCGAGCAGGGCGAACGCTTGGGCGCGGTGATCGGTCTCGAAGGCTCCGACCGACCGGCGCCCTGGTACCACAATTCCTGGACCGGGCATCCGGACTTCGTGAACGGCGATTTCTGCGTCGGATTGGTAAGCGGCCTCTGCGCGCCGCAAAGCCCGGACGAGACCCGGTGGGAGACGCTTTGGCATTATTGTCAGGGCGGAACCGGGGTGTTTAAGGGCGATATGCACTTCTTTCGCACCGATTCCGACTATACCGCCGGGAGCGCGGATATCGACACCACCGCGTGCCCGGTCTACCTTATGACCGGTGAATACGACTATTCGTGCACGCCCGAGGCGACCATCGCCACCGCCGGACGCATTCCCGGCGCCGAGGCCATTATCATGAAGGAGGTCGGGCATTTTCCGATGAGCGAGAACCCGGCGGCCTTCAGAACCTATCTCTTGCCCGTGCTCGACAAGATCGCGGCGCGACCCTGAGAGGAGACATCCGATGAACCAGCTACCCGTCGACTTCAAGGTGGATCGCTCGAAGATGAGCGACGCCGAATGGGACCTGCGCGTGCAGCTCGCCGCCGCCTATCGGCTGGTGGATTATTTCGGCTGGACCGAGCTGATTTACGGCCATTTGACCGCCCGGGTGCCGGGGGCCGAGCCGCATTTCCTGATCAATCCCTTCGGTCTCGCCTATGATGAGATCACGGCCTCGAACCTGGTGAAGATCGACGTCGACGGCAATATCATCGACGAGACCCCGTTCGGCGTGAACCATGCCGGCTTCGTGATCCACTCGGCGGTGCATATGAAGCATGCCGAACATAACCGCGTGGTCATGCACACCCACACACGGGCCGGCATGGCGGTGGCGGCGGTCAAGGAAGGGCTGCTGCCGATCAGCATGTTCTCGACCACCTTCCACAACCGGCTGGCCTATCACGACTACGAGGGGCCGAGCCTGCATCTGGATGAGCGCGATCGGCTGCTGGAATCCCTGGGCGAGCATCGGGCGATGATCCTCAAGCATCACGGCTTGATGACCGTCGGCTCCTCGGTGCCGGACGCTTTTCTCAGGCTCTACCGTCTGGAGCGGTCCTGTCAGATCCAAGTCGATGCCGGCGCGTCGGGCACGCTTGACGTCTTGGGCGACAATCTCGCCACCAAGTCAGGTGCCGAGGTCGATGGCTATGCCCATACCTTCGATGATGACGGTTTTGGTCAGCTCGAATTCGCCGCGCTGATGCGCAAGCTCGACAAGACCGATTCAAGTTATCGCGACTGATTGAGGTCGTGACCGAAACCGAGGCCGAACCTTTCTGGCGGACCAAGACTCTCCGGCAGATGACCTCCGAGGAGTGGGAGTCGCTCTGCGACGGCTGCGGTAAATGCTGTCTGGTCAAGCTGATCGACGACGTGACCGACGATCTGTTGTTCACCACCGTGGCCTGCCGCTTGCTGGACTGTCATTCCTGTCGCTGCGGCGACTATGAGAACCGCAAGGCGATCGTGCCGGATTGCGTGGTACTGTCGCCGCGCCTGGTCGAGGATATCGCCTGGATGCCGTCGACCTGCGCCTATCGCCTCGTGCGTGACGGCGAGGATCTGCATTGGTGGCACCCCCTGGTCTCCGGTCGCGCCGAGACGGTGCACGAGGCCGGAATCTCGGTGCGGGGGAGGGCGGTCTCGGAACGCGACGTGCCGGATGAGTCCCTGCCGGATTATATCGACGACTGGCCGCAATAGCGCGTGACGACCCCTTCCATCCGCATGACGTTATCCGCCGCCGCCCCGTCGACAGCTTCGGCGCGCTGAACTAGGCTCCCCCGAACTGATTCAACCGGAGGACGCCCTTTGCGTCAGATGACCCTCGTCGCCTTTTTGCAGGCGCAGAATTGCACCAATTTCGCGGCCTCCTGGCGGCATCCGGACTCCCGGACCGACTCAACCTCGCCAGAATATTACCAACACATCGCCAAGGTGCTGGAGGCCGGCAAGTTTCACGTCGGGTTTTTCGATGATCGCCTGGCGATGCCGGACATGTATGGCGGCAATCACGAGCACACGGTCGAGGGCGGCATCCGCTGCGTGAAGATGGACCCGGTGACGGTGCTGATGGCCATGGGCATGGCGACCGAGAAGCTGGGCCTGGGCTCGACCTATTCGACCACCTACTACGAGCCGTTTCACGTGGCCCGGGTGTTCTCGACCCTGGATCTGATGAGCAAGGGACGCGCGGCCTGGAACATCGTGACCTCGCTGAATGACGGCGAGGCGATGAACATGGGCCGCACCGAGGTGGTCGAGCACGACACCCGCTACGACCGGGCCGATGAGTTCCTCGAGGTGGTCATGGGCCACTGGAATTCATGGGAGGATGACGCGATCCTCAACGACAAGACGGGCAATCGCTTCGCCGACCCGAAGAAGATCCACCGTATCGACTACGAGGGCAAGTTCCTGAGCTCGCGTGGGCCGTTCACCGTGCCGCGCTCGCCACAAGGCCATCCCGTGTTGATCCAGGCCGGCCAAAGTGGCCGCGGCCTGCGCTTCGCCGCGCGCTGGGCCGAGCTGGTCTTCGTCGCCTATCCCAACATCGAGATCGGACGCAAGGAGTACAAGGCTTTCAAGGAGAACATCGCCAGCCATGGCCGGGATCCGGACAAGGTCAATGTCGCGGCGCTTGCCCATTGCGTGGTCGCGGAGACCCGGGCGGAAGCCGAGGACAAGCGCGCGCTGATCGACACCTTGCCGACCGACATGGATCAGCTGTCACTGCTGGCCGAGGCGTTGAATTTCGACTTCGCCAAGCGCGGTATGGACGAGCCGCTGAGCGACGAGGACATGGCGAGCATGCAGGGTATCCAGGGCATGCGTAATCGCGTGGTGGAGGCCAGCGGCAAGAGCAATCCGACGCCGCGTGAGTTCATGACCTTCAGCGGCCGCGGCCTGCTGCACCGGCCCTGGGTCGGCAGCGGCAAGGAAGTCGCGGATATCATGGAGGAATGGTTCACCACCGGCGCCTGTGACGGCTTTGTCGTGGCGGCCACCCATGTCCCCGGTGCCTACGAGGATTTCGTCCAGCACGTGGTCCCGGAGCTGCAACGTCGCGGCATCTATCACAAGGACTACAAGGGCGCGACCTTGAGGGAGAATCTGGGACTGGACTGGCCGACGCCCAAGCTCTGGAACCTGCCGATGCCCAGCGGCGGACACTGATCGACCTCGCCTGCTTAACCGTCGTCGGCTTGGAAGTGCATCGGTGTCTGATAAACTTTTAACCGTCGTCCTCGCGGCTGCGGGGACCCCGAAAAAGCGGATCAATGAGGCGCTTCTTCAACGGGCAGGAGGTCCCCGCATCCGCGAGGACGACGAAGGAATGTAGAAGAACATAGAGCCAACAATCCCCCGGCCCGAAAGCCACCTAATTGATACGTCATCAGAGGAGACAAGACCATGCCCACCGTCCAGGCCGACCGGCTGATCGAGATCGCCGATAACCTTCTGCAAGGCGCCGGCGCGCCGGCGGAGGAGGCGGCCACCGTCGCCCGCCATGTTATCGGCGCTAATCTCGCGGGTCATGACAGTCACGGGATCATCCAGATCCCGACCTATATCGACCGTGTCGACAAGGGCGATATCGTGCCCGGCGCCGAGTGGACGATCGTTCAGGAATCACCGACCACGACGGTGGTCGATGGGCATTGGGGCTTTGGTTATGTCGCCAATGAGCGGGCGATGAAACTGACCATCGAGAAGGCCGAGAAGCAGAATATCGCGGCGGCCACGGTGTTCCGTCAGGGCCATATCGGCCGGCTCGCGGCTTACCCGCTGATGGCGGCGGAGCGTGGGATGATTTCGCTGATCACCGCTGATTCCGGCCGCGGCCCCAAGCATGTGGCGCCGTTCGGCGGCATGGAAAAGCGGCTCGGCACCAACCCGATTTCCATCGCCATGCCCTCGGAACTCGACGGGCCTTTCTTCATCGACATGGCGACCTCGTCGGTAGCGGCGGGCAAGATCAATCTGGCCCTGGCGCGCGGTTCCGACATTCCGACGGGATGGATCCTCGACAAGGATGGTCAGGCGACCACCAACCCGGCGGATTTCAAGGCCGGCGGCCCGCTGCTGCCGCTTGGTGGAACCGAAGGATACAAGGGCTATGGCCTCTCGGCGATGGTCGAGATTTTCTCCGGTATCCTGACCGGGCTGGGCCATGGCGTGGAGCCGACCGGCAAGCATAATGACGGCTGTTTCATGGCTTGCTTTAAGGTCGAGGCGTTCCGGGACCTGAAAACCTTCAAGGCCGAGGTCGCCGAGTTCGCCCATTATCTGAAGAACACCATGCCGGCCGAAGGCTTCGAGGAAGTGCTCTATCCGGGCGAGATCGAACACCGCAACGAGGTCTCGCGCGGCAAGGACGGTATCGCGGTCGAGGACTCGACTTGGGAGAAACTGACAGCGCTCGCGGAGAAATACGGAATGCGCGAGAAACTGGGGCTGTAGGGGCGACACTACTCTGATTGAGCCAATCTCGGGCGAGATTGAGCCTCGACATCGGTGATGCCGATGGTAGGCTCTGGGTTGAAGTGAGATTTGGGACTCCGAGATCCGATCGTGAGAATCGGCATGGTGTCCGAGGAATCAACACGGGAGGAGACGTAGACATGAGACGTGATTTCACCAAGATCGGGGCGCTTGCCGCGGTCATGGCCTTGGGCCTGGGCTTTGGCGCCAGTGTCGCCGAGGCGCAAAAATCAGGGGGGGTGTTGCAATTCTATCATCGCGGTACCCCGCCTAGCGGATCGATCCACGAGGAAGCGACCAACTCCACGTCGTCGCCTTATATGGGCGTTTTCAATAACCTCGTGATGTATGATCACGCCAAGCCGACCAACAGCGTCGATACGATCATCCCCGATCTCGCGACGGAATGGGCCTGGAGCGGCGATGGCACCAAGCTGACTTTCAAGCTGCGCGAGGGCGTGAAATTCCACGACGGCAAGCCGTTCACCGCCAAGGACGTGGTCTGCACCTGGAACCTGGTGCTCGGCAAGGCGAAGGCACGGCTCCGTAAGAATCCTCGGAAATCCTGGTACACCAATCTCGAGAGCATCGAGCAGAAAGGTGATCATGAGGTTACCTTCAATCTGAAGCGCAAGCAGCCGGCCTTCCTGTCGTTGCTCGCGGGCGGCTATTCGCCGGTCTATCCGTGTCATGTGCCACCGAAGAAGATGCGCACGCATCCGATCGGCACCGGCCCGTTCAAGTTCGTTTCCCTGAAGCAGAACGAGAAGGTCGTTTTCACCAAGAACGAGAACTATTGGAAAGAAGGCCGTCCCTATCTCGATGGCCATGAGTGGACGATCATCAAAAGCCGTTCGACGCGGGTGCTCGCCTTTGTCGCCGGCAAGTTCGACATGACCTATAACAGTGATGTGTCGGTGCCACTCCTGAAGGACGTCAAGGAGCAAGCGCCGCATGTGCAGTGCTACAAGGGTCCGAACAATGTTTCGACCAACCTGATCGTCAACCAGGACACGGCGCCGTTCGATAACGCGGATGTCCGCAAGGCCATGGTGCTGTCGATTGATCGCGATGCCTTCATCAAGATCCTGGGTCATGGCGAAACCATCAAGAGTGGCGCGCTGCTGCCGCCGCCGGCTGGTGTTTGGGGCATGACACCCGACGCGCTCGCCAAGGTCGCGGGTTACAGCACGGATGTCGAAGGCAACCGCGCCAAGGCTCGCAAGATCATGGAAGGCCTCGGCTACAACAACGACAACCGGCTCAAGGTCAAGGTCGCGACCCGCAACATCGCGGTCTATCGTGATCCCGCCGTCATCCTTATCGATCACCTGAAGGAGATCTATATCGATGCCGAGCTGGAGACGGTCGAGACCTCGAACTGGCACGCCAAGGTGGCCCGCAAGGACTATCAGGTGGGTCTGAACCTCACCGGTATCGGCGTGGATGACCCGGACGCGATGTTCTACGAGAACTACGCCTGCGGCTCTCAGCGTAACTACACCGGTTATTGCAAGCCCGAAATGATGGAGCTGTTCGAGAAGCAGTCCATGATGGAAAGCGGCCCGGAGCGTAAGGCGCTGGTTTGGGAGATCGACAAGCGGCTGCAGGAAGACGCGGCGCGCCCGATCATCTTCAACAACGTCACCGCCACCTGCTGGCAGCCCTATGTGAAGGGCTTTGTCATGATGACCAACAGCATCTACAACGGCTGGCGGTTGGAAGACGTCTGGCTGGACAAGTAAGTCCGGCTGAAGACCAAGGGATTGGGCCCGCGCCGACAAGGCGTGGGCCCGTTTCCTGGGTACCTATTTTACGTCATTTAGGGGTTTCCGGAGACAGTCATGTCGACCTACCTCATACGCAGATTTCTATTGATGCTCCTGACATTGATCGGGATGTCGATCGTCATATTCGTCCTCTTGCGCCTGGTGCCCGGCAATATCGCCGACATCATGTTCGATTCCGCCGGCTTCGTTGACCCGGAGGAAAAAGCGCTACTGGAAAAGGAACTCGGTCTCGACCTGCCGATCCCGGTGCAATACTGGCACTGGATCAAGGGCCTGATGGTCGGTGATCTCGGTTTCTCCTATGTGTCGGAAATGCCGGCGATCGACGAGATCGCGCCGCGCATTCCGATTACCGCCAAGCTGGCGGGTCTGGCCCTGTTCTTTTCGATCCTGTTCGGCCTGCCGCTCGGCGTGATCAGCGCGGTGCGTCAAAACACGCCGCTGGACTACATTCTACGGGTGGTCAGCCTGAGCGGCTTGTCGCTTCCCTCGTTCTGGTTGGCGCTGCTGATCCTGATGGCCTGCGTCGCTTATCTCGGCGAGATACCGATCTATACCGACACGCCCGAGACTTTATGGGATGAGTTGGCGCTCTATCTGCTGCCGTCGGCGGCGGTCGGGTTCAGGGCCTCGGCGCTGATCATGCGACTTACCCGATCATCGATGCTGGAGGTCTTGCGCCAGGATTATATCCGCACCGCCAAGGCCAAGGGTGCCTCGGACAACTCGATCAACTATGTCCACGCGCTCAAGAACGCGGTCCTGCCGGTGACCACCATCATCGGCATCGAGGCGGCGTTCCTGATCGGCGGGCTGATCATTACCGAGACGGTGTTCAACATCCCCGGTGTCGCGCACTTCCTGGTCGAGGCGATCCTGATGCGGGATTACCCGATCGTGCAAAACCTGGTGATGTTCATCGCGGTGATCGTCGTGGTGATCAACTTCCTCACCGACCTTTCCTACGCGGTGCTCGATCCGCGTATCAAATACGCCGATTAGGAGGCTGAACCATGGCCGCCATCGACCATCAAAAGGAACTCAACCGCGCCGGCGCCAATGTAGAGGGCTGGTGGCAGCACACCGTGCATCTCGCGCGGCGCTATCCATTGGGCGCCATCGGGGCGGTCATGGTCTTCATCTTCGTGATGGCCGCGATTTTCGCCGATGTCGTGGCGCCCCATGACCCCTTGCAGACCAGCGCGGCCCATTCCCTTAACGCGCCGGACGGCTCGATGGTCTTCGGCGCGGACATGATGGGCCGGGACGTGTTGAGCCGGATTATCCACGGCGCGCGGATCTCGCTTGCCGTCGGCATCGGCTCGATGCTGCTCGGTGGGATCATCGGCGTGGTGATCGGCTTGATGTCGGGTTATCTGCTGGGCTGGTTCGACCTGATCACCCAGCGGATTATCGACATCATGCAGGCCTTGCCCTTGCTGGTCATGGCCCTGGTCATGGCCGCGGCGCTCGGCCCATCGCTGGAAAACACGATCATCGCGATATCGATACCCCTGGTCCCGCAAGTGGCTCGAGTGGTGCGATCCAGCACTTTGTCCCTTCGAGAGATGCCTTTCGTCGAGGCGGCCCGCGCCGGCGGGATGAGCGAATGGCGGGTGGCCGTGCGCCACGTGCTGCCGAACACGGTGGCGCCGCTGATCGTGCTCGGCACGGCGCAGCTCGGCTCGGCGATCCTGACCGAGGCGTCGCTATCCTTCCTCGGCCTCGGCGTGCCGGAGCCGTATCCGTCCTGGGGCCGGATGCTGTCGGAATCAGCGGCGGAATATGTCCGCACCGCGCCGTGGCTGGTGATCTTCCCGGGCGTCGCGATCAGCGCCGCCGTGTTCGGCACCAACCTCATGGGTGACGCGTTGCGCGACATCCTTGACCCCCGCGAACGCAGCTGAGGACAGAGACCATGGCTGAGCAGACCGCCGAACCGATCTCTGGCGCGCCCAATGACGCCGTCCTCTCCGTCGAGGGCCTGAGAACCTACTTCTTTACCCGCAATGGCGTGGTGAAGGCGGTGGAGGAAGTCTCCTTCGATATCGGCGCCGGGGAAACCCTGGCCATCGTCGGCGAGTCCGGCTGCGGCAAGAGCATGACCGCCTTGTCGCTGATGCGGCTCATTCCCGAGCCGCCGGGCAAGATCATCTCCGGTTCGGTAAAGCTGGACGGGCGCGACCTGATGACGCTCTCCGAGGATGAGATGCGCGCGGTGCGCGGCAACGACATCTCGATGATCTTTCAGGAGCCGATGACCTCGCTCAACCCGGTGATGACCATCGGCACCCAGATCTCCGAAGCCCTGATCCTGCATCAGGGGTTATCCAAGGCCGAGGCGCTGGCCCGCTCGATCGAAATGCTGGATCTGGTCAAGATCCCGGAGCCGGAACAGCGCGCCAAGGAATATCCGCACCAATTGTCCGGTGGCATGCGCCAGCGGGCGATGATCGCCATGGCTCTGGCTTGCAATCCCAAGGTGCTGATCGCCGACGAGCCCACCACCGCGCTGGATGTCACCATCCAGGCGCAGATCCTGGATCTCATCGTGGCGCTGCAGAAGGAAGTCGGCGCGGCGGTCATTCTGATCACCCATGATCTCGGCGTCGTGGCGGAGACCGCGCATCGGGTCATCGTGATGTATGCCGGACGCAAGGTCGAGGAAACCGACGTCAAGACCCTGTTCCGCGAACCGCTGCATCCCTATACCCGCGGCCTGCTGGCCTCGGTGCCGCGTCTGGAAATCATGACCGGACGCGACGACGAGATCCCCGAGCGCCTGACCGAAATCGACGGTATCGTGCCGGCGCTGTACGAGCTGCCGCCCGGCTGCGCCTTCGCGCCGCGTTGTCCGATGGCGATTGATAAATGCCGTGTCGAGGCGCCGGCCTATGAGCAGATCAGGGCCAATCACTGGGTCGCCTGTTGGCGCGCCGAGGAGACGGAAGGAGCGGCCTCATGAGCGATGCCAGCACATCCCCAGCCCAGCCATCATCCGCGACCGCCGCGCCGGTCCTCAAGGTCAACGGACTGAAAAAGCATTTCCCGGTCAAGAAAGGGCTGCTGTCCCGCACAGTCGGCCAAGTCTATGCGGTCGACGGCGTCAGCTTTGAGATCGGCGCCGGCGAAACCCTCGGCCTTGTGGGCGAATCCGGCTGCGGAAAGTCGACGGTGGGACGCACGGTCCTACGGCTGATCGAACCGACCGCCGGCGAGATCGAGGTCGACGGTGTCGACATCGCGAAGTTGGATAAGAAGGCACTGCGCGACTACCGTCGCCAGATGCAGATCATCTTCCAGGATCCGTTCTCCTCGCTGAACCCCAGAATGTCTGCGGGTGACATCGTGGGCGAGCCACTGATGGTGCACAACATCGCCCAGGGCAAGGATCGCGAGGACATGGTCGCCCAGCTGTTTGAACGGGTGGGCCTGCGCGCCGGACAGCTGACCAGCCTGCCGCATCAGTTCTCCGGCGGTCAGCGTCAGCGGATCGGCATTGCCCGGGCTCTGGCGCTTAACCCTAAGCTGATCGTCGGTGACGAGCCGGTCTCGGCGCTGGATGTGTCGATCCAGGCCCAGGTGATCAATCTGCTGATGGATCTGCAGAACGAGCTGGGACTGTCTTATCTGTTCATCGCCCATGACCTGGCGGTGGTTGAGCATATCAGCCACCGTGTCGCGGTGATGTATCTCGGCCGAATCGTCGAATACACCGACAAGAAATCACTCTTCAAAAACCCCCAGCATCCCTATACCGAGGCGCTATTGTCGGCGGTGCCGATCCCGGATCCCGAGATCAAGCGGGAGAAGGTGATCCTCGAGGGTGATGTGCCGAGCCCGATCAACCCGCCATCCGGCTGTCATTTCCACACCCGTTGCCCCTACGCGACGGAGCAATGCCGGGTCGAAACGCCGCTCCTAAAGGAACAGGCGCCGGGCCACTGGGTCTCCTGTCACCTGCGGTAGAAGGCGAGACGCCTCGCCTCAATTTTGAGAGTCGTCCTCGCGCATGCGGGGACCCCTTACCCGTTGAAAAAGCGACAATATTGACCGTTGCCCAGAGGTCCTCGCATGCGCGAGGACGACGGTAAAGATTTTCCCGGACACCAGTGGCCTTGCGCCAGGACGACGGCGAGCGGTTTCCCCGCCTACCCTCGTCCCGTGTGCAAATCCTGGTGCCGCGCCTCAAGCACGACCGTCGCCCTGGCGCACGGCAGGGCCTCGTGTCGGGTGCCGGTGGGGCCCTGCTTTTCACCAGGGCGACGAGAATATTTGATCTACACGATCTCGAAATGCGCCTCGACGGTTCGCATCATCTCGCCGTTGATCGGGAGCATGTCCTGCGGGCAGGCCGAGAACGCGACGATCAGATCCATCTCGGCGCGTAGCAGCACATGATCGCCCGGCTTGCACAGCGGTGGCTCGAACCCGAGCCCGCCGGAAAGCGTCCAGGGAATGTTCATGAACAGGTTAAGCGGCGACGGGGTCTTGGGCGCGGCGAGGCCCAGCTCGGACAGCGCGCTCGCCAGATTATCGGTGCAATTATCGTGATGCCCCTCGTACCCCAGGAGGTGATAACGATGCCGGTCGCAGGCCGCCATGAGCGTGTCATGCCGTCCGGGAGAGCTGTCCTCCAGCACGGTCAGCATGGCGCGCCGGTGATTGCTGACATAGGCGTCACCAACTTCCAGGCAGAGTTTGGTCCGCGTGGCGCGCGTGGCCTCCATCGACATGCATTCGTGGATGTCATCGGCGCTGAACGCCCAGGTATCGACGACCTGATGGCCGTGGGTGTTCACCACCCGCACGCTCTGGCCCCGCGAGAGCCGGGCCGCCTTGCCCCGGCGCGCCGGGATTTCGATCAAACCACTGGCTGTCGACATGATATTCTCCTCGCGGTTCCCGCCAGGATAGCTTGGGCCACGAGTGTTGTCTTCGGTCGCGGCACACGTTCCGTCGTCCGTTCCGTGTATCGTCGCCGTGGGCTACTATTGTTCCGTATTGTTCAAAAATGGATGCAATCGAATGCCAAAACCCAAGAGTGGCGAGGACCTGCTTCCAAATCCGGATCCTCCCAACCAGCAGGAATCCCGGGGTGAGATCGCCTATGGCCGTTTGAAGGAAGCGATCCAGGCCGGCGATCTGACCCCCGGTCAGCGGATTCGCGAGAACGAGATGGCGTCGTGGCTTGAGATGAGCCGCACCCCGGTGCGCGAGGCGTTGCGGCGGCTCGAGGCGGACGGGCTGCTGACCTTCGCGCCCTATCGCGGCATGGTGATCTCCGAACTCGACCATCAGGCGGTGATGGAGCTCTATTCCATGCGCGAGGTGCTGGAAGGCACGGCGGCGGGGCTCGCGGCGAGGCATGCCTCGGACGCCGAGATCGCCGTATTGAAGGACATCGTCGCCAAGGAGCTATTGGATGCCGATAACCCGCGCCGCATCGCCAGCCAGAACAAGCATTTCCATGGCGCCCTCTATCGCGCGGCGCATAATCGCTATCTGCTGAAGACCTTGAATGTGTTGAGCGACGCCATGGCCTTGCTGGGCATGACGACCATGGCGATCACCGGGCGCTCGGCCACCGCGCATGGCGAGCATCTGGCGGTGGTCGCGGCGATCGAGGCCCGCGACCCGGCCACCGCCGAAGCCGCGATGCGCGAGCATATCCGCATGGCTCAACGCGCGCGATTGCGCCTTATGTTCGACGAGAGCACGACGGATGCGTGACGCCGCGTTCCCGCGAAAGCGGCGCTTGCGAGCTGGCGGCGGGGCGGCCAAACTGAAGACAATCCGCCATCGAGATTCCTTACCATGCTGACACAAGCCCAAATTGACCAGTACCACGCCGACGGCTTCCTTCCCGGCATGCCGATCCTCGGCGCCGAGGAAACCGCGCGATACCGCGCCGAATGCTTGCGGTGTTGCGGGCCGGTGGTCACCGATGGGGTGCATCGCCAGCCCTCGAACCGGGTGAAGCCATTTTTGTTGTTTCCCTGGGCGGCGGAACTTGTCCGTCACGAGCGAATTCTGGACGCGGTCGAGGCGTTGATCGGCACCGATATTCTGGTCTTTCACACCACGGTCTGGCTTAAGGAGGCCGGCGCCGGCAATTTCGTGCCATGGCATCAGGACGCGACCTATTTCGGGCTTCAGCCCCATGAACATGTCACCGCCTGGATCGCGTTGACGCCATCGAACCTCGAGAACGGTTGCGTGCAGGTCCTGCCGGGCTCCCATCGCGCCGGCCAGCGCGCCCATCGCGACGAGCGGGACCAGCGGGCCATGCTGTCGCGGGGGCAGACCTTGGCGGAATCCCTGGACGAAGCCGCGGCCGTCGACTTGCTCCTGGCGCCGGGAGACGTGACCTTCCACCACACCTTGATGGTGCATCGGTCGGCGCCGAACCGAAGCCGGGAAACCCGTGTCGGCATCGGCATCAGCTATATCCCCGCCCGCGTGCGTCACGTCACCGAGACTAGGCTATCGGCAACCCTGGTTCGCGGCGAGGATCGCTACGGCCATTTCGATCCCGAACCGTCGCCCCGCGAGGAAGGCGGGTCGGACGAGATTGCGGCGCACGCGGACTCGCTGGTCCGGTTTCACCGTGCCTCGGAAAGCATTCCGGAGATGGCGCGGGCCCACTGATCACGGCGCGGGATCGTCTTGGTCCATCGGATGCATGAAATATCCGGGGGCGGGGATTTCCGTCTACGGGCTATCAGCCGTTTCGCGGTATAGTGCCCGTGAACCACGCCTGGAGACGCCAGCCATGTCCATGACGGTCACGCAAATTCACGATCACTTCGTCGGTGAAATCAGCGGTCTCGACCTGCGCGACCCGGTATCGTCGGAGGATGCTACCCGGCTCAACCAGGCGCTGGACCGGTATGGTGTCCTGGTGTTTCGCGGCCAGCACATCACCGACGAGCAACAGCTCGCCTTTACCCAAAACTTCGGGAAGATCGAGCTCGCGGTCGGTGGCAATGTGACCAAGGAGTCCGAGCGTCGCCTCGACATCAAGCTCGCCGATGTCAGCAATCTGGACCAGAACGGCAAGGTGATGGCCAAGGATGACCGGCGCCGGATGTTCAATCTCGGCAATCGGCTCTGGCATTCCGACAGTTCCTACCGGGCGGTCCCCGCCAAATGCTCGCTGCTGTCCTGCCGGTCAAAACCGTCGAAGGGCGGCAATACCGAGTTCGCCTTCATGCCGGCGGCCCATGACGCCCTCGACGACGAGACCAAGGCCGAGATCGAGGATCTGGTGGCCGTCCACTCGCTTATTTATTCGCGCGGCCAACTTGGTTTTGGCGACTTCACCGCCGAGGAGAAGAAGACCTTCGCGCCGGTGCGCCAGGCGCTGGTCCGGGCCAACGACTTCACGGGCCGCAAGTCGATCTTTTTGTCGGCGCATATCGGCACCATCGTGGGCTGGGAAATGCCCGAGGCCCGCGACTTTATCCGCGAGCTGATCGAACACGCCACGCAACCCGAATTCGTCCACGCCCATGAGTGGCAGGTGGGTGATCTGGTGGTCTGGGACAACCGGCAATGCATGCATCGGGTGCGTCCTTTCAAGGATACCGACGAGCCTCGGGACATGCGCCGCACCACGGTCGGCGGCACCGAGCAGACCGCCGAGCAGGCGGCGGACCAGGCGGCCTAAGCGCGTTTTCCAAATAAAACCCGATGGGCGGGTCGCCGCGCCAAATGATTGACTGTTTCACGCTGGCTTTGCGGCGCGTCACGCCGATAAGGTCATGATCTGATTTAACCCGGGAGCCTCAACCCATGCGCCAAGTGAACACGCTGAAACAAAAACTCGCCGCCGGCAAACCCGTGGTCGGCATGTGGGCGTCATTGGCCTGTCCGGCGATTGTCGAGGCCGTGAGCCTGTCCGGCTATGACTTCGTGATCATCGATAGCGAGCATGGTCAGCTAAATCTGGAAACCACGATCGACATGATGCGCGCTTGCGCCGCTGGACCGGCCGAGGCCTTGGTGCGGGTCCCGGGCCAGGACCCGGACTATCTGAAGCGCCTCCTGGACGCGGGATGTACCTCCTTCATGGTGCCGATGGTCGATACGCCGGAACAGGCCCAGGCGATTGTCGATGCCTGTCGCTATCCCCCTCGGGGAAGACGCGGATACGCGGCCCCGATCGTGCGCGGCTCGCGCTATGGCCTGGACGAGGATTACATCGATTGGGCGCATGAGGAACTTTTTCTCACGCTCCAGATCGAAAGTGTCGAAGCCGCCGGGAACGCGGACGCCATCGCCGCGATCGATGGCGTGGATCAACTCTTCGTCGGCGCCAATGACCTTTCCGGCTCGCTGGGTGTGCTGACCGAGACCTCGCATCCCGACGTGCTGGCGGCGATCGAGAAGGTCAAGGCCGCCGCCGCAGCGCATGGCAAGACCCTGGGCACGATCCCGCGCCCGGATGTCGCGACGGCGGATCTCGCCAAGACCGGTTTTCTCCTGGCCGCCGGCGCTTCCGACATCTATGCGGTCTGCGCCGCCGCCCGGGAGGATATCGCCGCGTTTCGCGCCGCGAACGGATAAAGGCGACTGGCGCACGATCTAGAGAGCGGCGCTGGCGCCGGCCCCCCGCATGGTGATAGGGTGCCGCCACGCGAGCACTTTCTGGCCGAGGCCGTAATGCTGACATTCATCAAGGCGTTTTTGCGACGTCACCTGACCAAGGGGCGGGCCGAGGTCGGCATGGCCTGTTGCGGTGTCGTCGCGTTGCTGACGCCGCTCCTGCTATGGGTGTCCTGGTCGGTCAACGGGTTGAAGATCATCCTGATGGTCGGCTTCGCGTCGTTCCTTCTGGCCACTTGGTTCGCGCAGTACGCCGCGCCCGAGGCGGTGGACCCGAATGAGGAAAGATTGCCGAAGCCTGGCGAGATCCCGCTGCCCGGACAGAATGAGGCCAAGCGCGAAACCTGGCGCGATATCACCTGAACATCGTTACGCGGTTTTCACGACCGTGATCGGCGAAGCTTCTCGGCGCGTATCCGATAGCGGGGTTGCGGCAGCATCGCGCCGATGATCGCCGCGAGAATGATATAGACGAACCAGCCGACACCGAGCCCGATCGCGCCGAATTCCGGATCCAGGGTCAGGGTGTGGCGATAGGCTTTCCAGGTCGCGGTCATGATCTCGCGGTCGCCGGACTTGATGAGTTCCACGGGCTTCATGAAGCGGGAACTCGCGGCGAGGATATCGGCGTGGCTGGCCATGGCGCCTTGGCGCGCGGAGAGGCCCATGATCTCGCGGCCGGTTTCGCTTATGCTGGGATCGTCATTGGCGACAAGCAGGGCGGCGTAACTTTCCAGGTCCTTGTCGGACCGTTTTGCGATCGCCGCGAACTCCTGGAGCAATCGCGAAACCTCGTCCCGGGCGCCGCCCAGACGTTGCTCGTATTCCTGCACATAGCCCGGGATCTGGCTCGCCGCGAAGAGGCCGGCCAGGGCGAAACCGATCAGAAAGATATCCCGAATGCCTCGAAGCACGCC
>JADHLJ010000036.1 GCA_016780745.1 Alphaproteobacteria bacterium
CGGGCTTGCCGCCTTCGATCCGCAAAGTGGCGAGAGCTTGGAGGCGTTGATCGCGCGGGCCGACGCGGCGATGTATGACATCAAGCGGGGCGGTAAAAACGCGCTGGCGATCGCGCCGGCGGCGGAAATCGCGGCGCGGGCGGCGACATCATGAGTGTGCCGAGGCCTGGAGAGCCTGAATACGAGGCCGCCATGCGGATCGCCGAGGGCGATGACGCCGAGGGACGGCTGAAGCTGGCGTCGGGCGCGGACGTCGCGCCGGAAATTCTCTACTATCTCGCCGAGGACGAGGACCCTCGTGTCCGTCTCGCGGTGGCGCGCAATCCGGGTACCCCGCGCCATGCCGACAGTTTCCTCGCGCGAGACGGCGATGTCGATGTCCGCTCGGAACTCGCCGGCAAAATCGCACGGCTTACACCGGACCTCGATGCCCAACAGCGTGACACGATCCGTAAGATGACGATTGAGGTACTGGAGACCCTTGCGCGCGATGAGATGACGCGGGTGCGTTCGATGATCTCGGCGACCCTGAAAGATGTCCCCATGGCGCCGCCAGAGGTGGTGAGCCGGGTCATCGAAACCCTGGCCCGGGACGCGGATATCGAGGTTTCCGGTCCGCTGCTGGAAAACTCGCCGCTTCTGAGCGACGCGGTATTGCTGGAGATCATCGACAGCCCGCCGGTTCAGGGCGCGGTTTCCGCGATCTCCCGGCGCTGGGAGGTATCGACCGAGGTTTCCGATGCGATCATCGACACCGACGAGGAACCCGCGATCGTTTCGCTGCTGCGCAATGAATCGGCGCAGATTCGCGAGGAAACCCTCGACCGGCTGATCGAGACGGCGGCTTCGCGGCCGGGTCTGCACGAACCTCTGGTGCGCCGACCGCGGCTCTCCTCGGCCAACGCGGTAAAACTGGCCAAGTTCGTGGCCGTGGCCCTGGTGGCGGAGTTGAAGCGGCGGGATGAACTGGACGACCACACCAGTGGCCTGCTGAGCGAGGAGTTGGCCCGGCGCATCGAGGAAGACCCCCAGGCCGCGGTCGGTCTTGAAAGCGACAACCCGGTCGACGAGCGCAACGCCGCGGTTCGCCTGCACAATAACGGCCAATTGACGGACAAGGTGGTCTCGGTTGCCCTGGCCTCCGGTCGTCGCGCCTTTCTCATGGCGGCGCTGTCACTTCGGTCCGGCCTGGAAGAACCCGTGGTGCACAGCCTGATCAGCTCTCTCAACGCCAAGGCGATGACCGCGCTCGCCTGGAAGGCGGAATTGAACATGGGATTCGCTCTGCAACTGCAATTGCGCCTCGGCAATATCGAGGCGAGAAGCGCTATCCGTCCCAATCAGGACGGCCAGTTCCCGCTTTCCGAGGAAGACATGAACTGGCAGATCGACCTGGTGGCCGAGGAAGGTTAAGGGGCCGAAGCGAGCCTAGGCTCGGATAATCGTGCCGTGGCCCTGGCTGGTGAACAGTTCGAGCAGCACCGCGTGGGGCACGCGCCCGTCCAGGATGACCGCCGCTTCGGCGCCGCGCTCGACGGCATCGATGCAGGTCTCGACCTTGGGAATCATGCCGCCCGTGATGGTGCCGTCACCCATGCGCGCGCGCGCCTCGTCGACGGAGAGCTCGGGAATGAGCACGCCGTTCGCGTCCAGCACCCCCTCGACATCGGTCAGCATCAGCATGCGCCTTGCGTCCGAGGCGCCGGCGATCGCGCCGGCCGCGGTATCGGCGTTGATGTTGTAGGTCTCGCCGTCATCGCCGAAACCGACCGGCGCGATCACCGGGATGAAGCCACCGGCCGTCAAGGTCTTAAGAAGCGACACATCGACCTCGCTGGGATCACCCACGAAGCCGAGATCAACGATCTTCTCGATATTGCTGTCGGGATCGGTTTTGGTACGGGTCAGCTTGGTGACCTTGATGAGGTTGGCATCCTTGCCGGAAATTCCGACAGCCCGTCCGCCGGCCTCGTTTATCGCGGCCGCGATGGATTTGTTGATCGAACCGGCGAGGACCATCTCGACGATTTCCACCGTCGCCCGGTCGGTAACCCTGAGGCCGTCGATAAACTCGCTCTTGATCGCCATGCGTTGCAGCATCTCGCCGATCTGCGGGCCGCCGCCATGCACCACCAGAGGGTTCGAGCCGACCTGTTTCAGCAACACCATGTCGGCGGCGAAGGTCTTGAAAAGCTCGGCATCGCCCATGGCGTGACCACCGAACTTGACCACCACCGTTCGCTCGGCATAGCGGCGCATGAAGGGCAGCGCGTCGGTCAGAATATCGGCCTTGTCCAGCCAGTCGGCCCGGGCCTTGGCTTCCGATGGGCTCATCTCGGGGTCTCCTGTTTTCTCGGCGCGCCGTCTACCATGACGTCAATTCCGCCAGTCCAGCCCGCAACTCGGCGACGCCGATGCCTTTCTCGGAACTGGTCAGAGCCAGCACCGGAAACGCGGCGGCGCGTTTCGCCATTTCCGCCTCAACCTCGCGCGTTCGGCTTTCAAGCTCACCTTTTTTGAGCTTGTCGACCTTTGTCAACACGATCTGATACACCACCGCCGCCTCGTCGAGCATGTCCATCATCTCTCGATCGAGATCCTTGATCCCGTGACGGGAATCAACCAACAGACAGGCCCGCCGCAAGGTGACGCGGCCGCGCAGGAATGCCTTGAGGGTGCGGGTCCAGGCCTCGACCTGGGTTTTCGAGACCTTGGCGTATCCATAGCCTGGCAGATCAACCAAAACGAGGTGACCGCCGAGATCGAAGAAATTCAGCTGTTGGGTCCGGCCCGGCGTGTTCGAGGTTCGCGCCAGGGTCTTGCGCCCGGTCAGCGCGTTGACCAGGCTCGACTTGCCGACATTCGAGCGCCCGGCGAAGGCGATCTCCGGCAGTTCCGCTTCCGGAAGCTGGTCCAGGGTTGCGGCGCCCCACATGAAAGTGCATTCCCGGGCGAAAAGCAGGCGGCCACGCTCAAGCTCGGCCTCTGAATAGTCCGGGTCGGCGTCCTGCTCGGTCATGACCGCGTCACCCATCGATGCGCCTTACTTCACGCCCATGCGGTACATGATCATCTTTTGCTGGGCGATCGACAGCAGGTTGTTCCAGGTCCAGTAGATCACCAGTCCGGCCGGGAAGGTCCCCAACAGGAAGGTGAAGAACAGGGGCAGGAACATGAAGATCTTGGCCTGTACCGGGTCGGTGGGCTGAGGATTCAATCGCTGCTGCAACCACATGGTCAGCCCCATGAACACCGGCCAGGCGCCGATCAACATGAACTCAGGCGGGGTCCAGGGAATAAGACCAAAAGCGTTGAAGATCGATGTCGGGTCGGCGACCGAAAGATCCTTGATCCAACCGTAGAACGGCGCGTGGCGCATCTCAATGTTGACGAACAACACCTTATACAGCGCGAAGAAAACCGGAATCTGCACCAGGATCGGCAAACAGCCGGCCGCCGGATTGACCTTTTCGGTCTTGTACAGCGCCATCATCTCCTGATTGAGCCGCACCTTGTCGTCGCCGTACTGCTCGCGCAGGACCTGCAATTTCGGCGTCAACTCGCGCAGCTTGGCCATGGATTTGTACGACTTGTTGGCCAGTGGATAGAACAGCAGCTTGACGAAAACCGTAAAGGCCAGGATCGCCAGGCCGAAATTCCCGAGATAGAGATAGAGCCACGAGATCGCGTAGAAGAACGGCTTGGTCAGGAAGTAGAACCAGCCGAAATCCACGGCGAGATCGAAATTCGCGATGCCCAGCTCCTCGCTATAGGCATCCAGGCGCTTCACCTCCTTGGCGCCGACGAAAAGCCGGTTGGTCGCCTCATGGGTCGCGCCTGGTTCGATCCGCGCCTCGCCGCCGAGATAATCGACCTGATAGCGATCGTCCTGGTCGCGGATGGAATGCACGAAGCGATAGGTCATCGCCTGTTTCTGATCCGGGATCAGGGCGGCCAGCCAGTATTTGTCGGTGATCCCGATCCAGCCACCGACGGAACGCTGCTCGACATTGCCGTCTTCTTGCAAGTCGTCGTAGTCGATCTCGCGCAGGGTGCCGTCGAACACCCCAAGCGGGCCCTCATGCAGAATGTAGAAGCCGAGAGTCTGCGGCGTTCCGGCTCGCGAGATCAACCCATAGGGGAACAGCGTCACGCCCTCGGAGCCGGTATTCCGCACCCGCTGGGTCGTGGTCACCATATAGCCGTCGTCGAGAGCGAAAACCCGCTCGAACACCAGCCCCTCGCCATTGTCCCAGGTCAGGGTCACCGGCTTCTCTGGGGTCAGCGCGCCCCGATCCGCGGTCCAGACCGTGTCGGCGTCCGGGAGCTTCACCTTGGCGTCGGCGCCGACCCAGCCGAACTCGGCATAGTAGGATTTCGGCGCGCCAATGGGGCTCAGAAGATGGATCTGGTCCGATGTGGGATCGACTTCCTCGCGATAGTTCTTGAGGACGATGTCGTCGATACGGCCGCCCTTGAGCGAAATGGACCCGGAAACCGTGGGGGTATCGACGGTGATGCGAGGGGTCGCCTTGATCGCCTCGGCGCGCTGGGCGGCGGTGACGATGGCGGGAGCCACCGCCGGCGCGCTAACCGCGCCACCGGGCACCGCGACCGAGGGCGTGTCCGATCCCGGCGACGGCGCGGTGCCGTCGGCGTTGAGAGACGGCGGCGGCTGGCTCGCCGCGAGCTGCTCCTGGCGGGCCTTTTCCTCCTCCATCTTGGGGAACTCGTACAGGAACTGAAAGCCGAGCAGGATCACCAGCGACAGCGCGATGGCGATTATCATGTTCTTCTGGTCGCTCATGTCTTCAATCGCCCGGTTTGTAGTGACGTGCCGTCGGTGGAAAGGGGAACTGGATCGACGCCGGAACCACCCCAGGGGTGACATCGGCCGATCCGTTTCAGCGCCAAGAGGCCGCCGCGTAGGGGGCCATGTGTGTCGATGGCTTCCAAGGCGTAGACCGAACAGGTCGGATGATAGCGACAGGCGTTACCGAGGAAGGACGACAAGGTCAACCGGTAGGCCCAAATCGGCAGCTTCACGACCCAACGCAGAGCCACGGAAGCCATGGTCGTCGGCGACGTCGATGCGCGCATCACCGTCGCTCCCCGGGGCCGCGATGCACCCTTTTCAGCGTGCTCCGCAAATCATCGAGAAGATCGGCATAGCCGCGTTCGACGGTCGCGGCGCGCGCGATAACCACATAGTCCATCGCCTCGCCCGGGCTTGCATCCGTGCCGATCACGTCATTGACCGCGGCCCGAAGACGGCGCCGCGCCCGATTGCGCGCCACGGCGTTTCCGACTTTCTTGCTCGCGGTGTAACCGATCCTGGGCGCCGGGCCCTGGGTTTCGGGAGGGCTCGGAGCAGCCTGCAATACCAGTCCAGGCGCGACCGCCTTGCGCCGCCCTCGGGCGACCCGCAGGAATTCCGGTCGTCTGGTCAGGCGCCCAAGCGGCGCCGTGGCAATACTTTGCATGGATGCCCCATCATGCGACGCGTTGAGCGCCGCGTGTTCAGGCGCTGAGTTTGGCCCGGCCTCTGGCGCGGCGCGCCCGGAGAACCCGGCGGCCTCCCACGGTTGCCATGCGGGAGCGGAAGCCGTGCCGGCGCTTACGCACCAGAACGCTCGGTTGATAGGTCCGTTTCACGGTAGGTACTCCGTCGACAGAGTTCTTTCTCGCCAGGGCGAGTGCGGAGGGGTGTATATCGATTCGATTCAGCCAAGTCAATGTCGCTGGAGTCTTGGCGGCGCATCCGATTCACGACAAGGTGAATGGAACCGGGCGTCGGGTTTTGAAACAGTCGGGCGGACGGTGGCATAATTGGCGCCGCGCGACGAGGAATGGAACGACCAGATGGTTGAGCGGCTTAAGGCGGATTTATGCATCATCGGTGCCGGCGCGGGCGGGCTGTCGATCGCGGCGGGGGCGGCGCAGATGGGCGCCGAGGTAGTGCTTTTCGAGGGTGGCGCCATGGGCGGCGATTGCCTGAACCATGGCTGCGTGCCGTCAAAGGCCCTACTCGCGGCGGGTAAGGCCCTGGCGCGGCAACGCGGAGACTCGCGTTACGGCATCGTCTCCGAACCAGGTCGGGTCGATTTCGAGGCGGTGAAGGCGCATGTCCAAGGGGTGATCGACGCGATCGCGCCAATGGACTCCGTCGAGCGCTTCGAGGGCTTGGGTGTCAAGGTGATCGAGAGTTACGCGCGTTTTACCGGCCCACGCACCGTTGAGGGCGGCGATGTCGAGGTGACCGCTCGCCGGATCATCGTCGCGACGGGTTCGACCCCGATGGTTCCGCCGGTGCCGGGCCTCGCCGACGGTCCGTACCTGACCAACGAGACGGTTTTCGGCGTCGATACCCTGCCCGAGCACCTGATCGTCATGGGGGGCGGGCCGATCGGTATCGAGCTTGCCCAGGCGTTCCGTAATCTCGGCGCGCGGGTAACGGTGGTCGAGATGGCTCGGATCATGGCCAAGGACGACGGCGAACTGGTGGATCTGCTGCGCCGCCGCCTGGTCGAGGACGGGATCGAGATCCTCGAAGGCCTTCAGGCGCGCGAAGTCACTTATCCCGTGGGTGGCGGTGTCGTCGTGACGGTCGGGGACGCCGATGGAGGGGCGGTACGGGAAATCAGCGGCAGTCACATTCTCGTCGCCGCCGGTCGCAAGGCGACGATGGAGGGCCTTGACCTGGACAAGGCGGGGGTGACGGCAACGCCAAAGGGCATTGTCGTCGACGCCGGTCTCCGAACCAGCAATCGACGGGTCTACGCGGTCGGTGATGTGGCTGGCCCCTATCAATTCACGCATATCGCCGGTTATCACGCCGGGATCGTCATCCGAAGCGCGCTATTCCGGATGCCGGCCAAGGTGGACTATCGCGCCGTGCCTTGGGTTACCTACGCTGATCCGGAACTGGCGTCCGTCGGGTTGTCGGAGGCCGAGGCGCGAGCGGCACATGGCGAGATTCAGGTCCTACGCTGGTCGATGGAGGAGAATGACCGGGCCCAGGCCGAGCGCGATACCGAGGGGATGGTGAAGGTCATCATCACTCCCAAGGGCCGCATTCTCGGGGCCGCGATCATCGGCGCCCATGCCGGCGAGATGATCCAGATCTGGTGCCTCGCCATTCAACAGAAACTCAAGATCGGCGCGGTTGCCGGGGTGATCCTGCCCTATCCCACCTTGGGCGAGGCGAGTAAGCGGGCGGCCGGAAGTTACTACACCCCGAAACTCTTCAGCGATCGGATTCGGAAAATCGTCCGCTTCCTCGGCCGGTTCGGGTAGACTCGGCGCGTTCACCCCCACGGGCCTGACCATGACGCCGTTCCTTAGAAGTTTGTCCTTTCGATTGCTGGTTCTGACGGCGTTCTTCGTGATGCTCTCGGAGGTGTTGATCTACACGCCGTCGATCGCCCGGTTCCGGGTGACTTATCTCGAGGAAAGGCTGGCCTCGGCGCATCTGGCGGCGCTGGCCCTGCAAGGCGCGCCGGACCAGATGGTCACCGAAGAGCTCGCCGAGCAACTCCTCTCGCATGCGGGTGCGCACAGCATCGTGGCGCGGGCTCCCGGCGGCAATGCTCGGTCGATCGCGCGCCCTTCGGACCGACGGGTGGATGCCGAGTACGACATCCGCGACCACCGGGCGATGGTGCTGATCTACGACGCGTTTATCGCGCTCTCCCAAGGCGAGAACCGGATCATCAAGGTGATTGGACCGTCACCGAAGGACAATGACGTGCTACTGGCGGTGGAGTTGGATGAGACACCGATGCGGCTCGCCATGTACGACTATTCCTGGAGAATTTTGAACCTCTCGGTGATTATTTCGCTGATTACCGCCGCCCTGGTGTTCCTGTCGCTGCAGTGGTTGATGGTTCGCCCGATGCGCCAGATCACCGAGAGCCTGGTTTCGTTCCGCCGCAATCCCGGGGACTATTCCAGCGACATCGCGCCGGATGGCCGCTCGGACGAAATCGGTATCGCGCTGGGTGAGTTGGCGTCGATGAAATCGGGCCTGCGCTCGGCGTTACGGCAACGCACCCGGCTCGCGGCCCTGGGCACGGCGGTCAACAAGATCAACCATGACCTGCGCAACATGCTGACGACGGCGACCCTGATCTCCGATCGCCTGGCCGAGAGCGAGGACGACAATGTCAGGCGCATCACACCGCCTTTAATCCGGGCGATCGATCGGGCGGCGCGGCTCTGCTCGCAGACAATTAACTTCACCCGCGACACCCAGGCCTTGGAGGTAACGGAGTTTCCGCTCTCCGATCTTCTGCACGATGTCGAGGCGGAGGTTCAGGCCAGCCAGCTGGAGCCATTCACGATCGACTATCCGGGCCTGGCGGTGGAAACCGTGCGCGCCGATCGTGATCAGCTGTTCCGGGTGTTCTCAAATCTGGCGAATAACGCCGCCGCCGCCGGCGCCAATGCTTTGACCGTGCGGCGCGAGGTCGGGGATACTCGGTTCCGGCTATCGGTTTCCGACAATGGGCCTGGAATCCCCGAAGGTCTGAAAAAGCAACTGTTTCAGCCGTTTCACGCATCGACCAAGAAGGACGGCGCGGGGCTTGGCCTGGCGATTGCCCGCGATATCGCCCAAGCGCATGGCGGGGAGCTGACCTTGGCCGCGTCGAGCGAGACGGGCACGGAATTCCACCTGGACCTGCCGGCGTCGCGCCCTAACGCTTGACCACGACGATGGGTTCGACCGGGCGGGGTTCGAGATCCCACGGGAAATAGATCCAGGTATCCTGGCTCACCTCGGTCACGAAGGTATCGACCAGGGGGCGGCCCGCCGGCTTTGCGTAAACCGTCGCGAAATGCGCTTTCGGCAGCAAGGCGCGAACGGCCTTGGCGGTCTCGCCCGTATCGACGAGGTCATCGACGATGAGCCAGCCCTCGCCATCTTGCGTCATCGAGGTCGGTTTGATGATGCGTACGTCGCCGCGGGTGCGTTCCTCAACCTTATCGACGGCGTTGTCCTGATAGCTTACGGCGCTGATGGTATCGATGATGCGAATCTCAAGCTCGCGGGCAACGATCGCCGCGGGAACCAGGCCGCCGCGGGTAATCGCGATCACCCCCTCGAAGGGGCGCATCTCGAACAGACGCCAGGCAAGCGCCTTGGCGGTTCTGTGCAGCTCCTCCCAACTAACGGGAAAAGCCTTCGAATAACTTACATCCGCCGTGTCGTTCACGCCCCGTCTCCATTCCACTTGCCCAGGGGTCACTTAATCCGGAACCCGGGGCCATGGCAATACGTGACGTGCGGTAAGAGAGATTGGGTGGACCGGAGTTTAGGCCCCGAGATCGGCGAGCGGGATGACCGAGACACCGCCGATCCGCCAGGCTCCGTCGGTCATCTTTTCCAAGAAATAGACGACCATCGCGGATTTGCCGTTCGGGGCGACCATCAGAACATCCTGGGCAAGCCGACCGCCGCGTTCCTCGAGATCCTTGAAGGAGACCATGCGCGGTCGGTGAACGATCGAATAGCCGTTCATGATCATGCGCCGAAATGTGTCTGGAGAGCCGAACTTGCGCTGAATAAAGGGCGCGGCGTAGCTGAAGGCTTCCGACCAGTCATCGCGGCCGAGGGCATCTAGCTGCTTTTCGATGACCCCGCGAATGAGCGCGGTATCCTGTTCGCTCACGGCGTTTCCGGCCAATGCCGGAGGCCCGAATGAAAGCGTTAGCAATAGCGTTGCAAGGAAGACTAGCCGCCTGGCTCGTAACATCACCACACGCCACATCACTGGGCCCTCCGCTTAAACGTCCCCTCTTCCTACGCGCTAAGCGGGTGAGTGGATCATTGCGGTGAACGCCAGAACCGGGAAACGGCGTTTGACGCGATTAACGGATGTAGAGGCGAACCTCGTTACCACCACTCGCCACGGTCGTCGCGGACAGCGATACCCGGCTCGGCGGCAATCCCATGTCCACCAGGGCGCGGAGCACGGATTGAGCATTCCGCCGGGCGCTATTGGCGTTCAGCGACGATTGCGCGGTCCCACCACTCAGCGTGCTGACCGATACCAGATCAAACGAGGCATCGGGCTGGCGTTGCAGGGCACGATTGACCGCCGTGTACAGCGCTTGCTGATAGTTCACGTCCGGCCGGTCGAAGCGGATAACCACCAGCGGGCGGCGCGAATCCGAGCGAGCGCTGGGCCGAGAAATACCGCCGACCGTCGGTCGTGAGTTAGCGTGGGTATAGGCGGTGCTGGCCAGGCTCGGTCCAAAGAATTCACCGTTCTTGATCGCCAGCGCCAAGGTGTTCAGGTCGTTGCGCTCGGTCGAGACATAGTTCGATTGCCGACGAATATCGTCGCTAAGCTCGGTGAGCAAGCGGTCGATCAGCACGACGGTTCGGTTCACGTCATCCTCGAGCACCTCGAGCTGGCGGTGATCCTCGTCGATCGCGCCGGAAAGCCCGAAGGCCGCGCGCGTGGCTTCCAACAGATAGCTCGACATCGCCGCGTCCGCCGCCACTCGGTTCGAGAGCGCGTTCATCCGGCCGATATCGGTGTTGATCTTCTCAAGCTCGATCTGCGACTGATTCCAGGCGCTCACCAGTTGTGGATTGCCCGGCGTGGTTCCGAGTTGAAGACGCGAGCGGATGCCGGCTACTTGCGAGTGATACCCTTGTGCATTCGCGATGGTCTGCTGGCGCACGGCCTGCAGATCGGCGTTTTCCTTGTTGATCGACGCCTGCAGTCGAGTCAGGTCGTCTCGCAATTGCGCGACCTTGTTGCCGACGAAAGTGCCAGTCGACTGTCCGGCCCGTGGCGGCTCAACCTGGAAATTCGTGCTACCCAAACGGGGCGGCGCTTGCCCGGTGCCCGGGTTGACCAGGGGTTGTCCCGAGGCCTCGCCCGAGGACGGCTTGATCGGAACCACCGTGGAAGCGGATGCAACCGTCGGCGCCGCGGAAGACGGCGCATCACCCGAAAGGGACGGCCACAGCGCATCGGTGGAGAAGGAGCAGCCTCCGAGCATTAACACCGTGCTCAGAACGGCGATCGGCAACCGAATTTGGACCATTTTACGCCATCACCCTGGCATTCTGTTTTCGTTTCCGCGGTCATCTCGAACCACCCGCAATCGGCCCATTCCGGCACCTTGGCGCCTTCATTCGACCAATCACACCCGTGTATTTTGGACTCAACCAAGATGGATTGGTTCGCCAACCGATCCGTCCCGTCCGGTAAATCCACCCCCCACTAGGTGACCGTAAGCCGCGAATTTCAATGGGATAGTACAGAAACCCACTCTTAGCCACAAGGTGTTTCGCCACATGACTTTTTTTCCTTCTTCCCCTTGCCAATGCAAACCGCTTTGAGTACCTTCCGCAACCTTTCGCGGGCCAAGCCCCGCGCGGGGCGCCCGTAGCTCAATTGGATAGAGTGCCTGACTACGGATCAGGAGGTTGGGGGTTCGAATCCTCCCGGGCGCGCCACCTTTTCAAATTCACCTCGATTTTGGGACGTTGATTTGCGCCGCGCGCTCGCGCGAAGAAAAATATTTCTTATTATTCAATACATTATGGGCGCATTCAGGCGGCGTTTCCGGCTCCGGTGCCTAGGGCTCGGCCTGGAATGACGACGGCGTTTGTTGGCCTCTGATGCTTAAGAATCGCCGAAAAGAAAGGCCAACATCGCGAATCGACTTCCGGCGCGCATGTCGACCACCTCATGCAGAAGCGAGCAGGAAAACACGATCGCGGTACCCGAGGCGGGTTTGTAGAGTTGGTCGCTGAATTCCGGGAACCTTAGCTCGGCGCCCTCATAGTCCTCGGCGTTGAGGTTGATGGTGACCGCGAATCGGCGGTGCGCAACGGATGGCTCGACATTATCACGGTGCCCCATCCGCTCGCCGCCGCGTTCTCCCTCATAGCGCGCGATACGATATCGCTCGTGCCGGGTGATCGGATAGTTGAAGGCTTTTTGAATTTCCGGGAACAACCGGGCCCGCAATCGCGAGGTGATGAAGGCCTGGGTATCGGTCTCCACGACCCAATGATCTATGCGGTCCTGACGCCCGAGATCGGGGATCCGCATCTTGCAGTCGGTTTTCCGATTGCCCAGCGCCGAATGCCCGGGCTCAACGAATTCCTGGCCCCTTGTGTGGAAAATCGACATGAGATGGGCGTTGTCGGCGGGGCTGAACACATCGGGCACCGCGAGAATCGGCGGGTGAATCGCCGGCGTGTTCAAGCGCGGGTCGTTGGCGCGTCGCTCTATCCGCGACAAAAGGTCCTCGAATGGCTCCGGCGCGGGCGTGCCGTCGATCCGGTCAATCACGTGAAGATTGGCGCCGACAACCAGAAGGGTCGGGGCGTCATTCATTCCACCGACCAGCGCGAAGCTGTCCCCCGAGTTGTCGACGAGACGCATCGCGCCAGCCTTCATCTCGCCAATATCCCGGGGCATGGCGGAGATACCGGCCATTGGCGCGCCACCACCGAGGCCGGGCAATCCAGCGCCCGCGGCGAGAGGCGCGGCGACTGAGCCAGCGGGAGAAATCAGAAAGCTTCGCGCTCCCAGGTCTTCTATCCGGGCGCGACAATCGGTCAGCATCGCCAATAGAGCCCTCGTCGCCTTGGTGTTTTTGCCGGCGAACACCAAGAGATTAACGCGGCCGGCCATGGGCGGCGCGCCGGTATCGATCGTCTCGCCGCGCGGACCGGTCAGGGCAAGGCGCGGCAAAATGTCGCCGGCCTCGATCCGGGGCACCGGTTTTGATGGTTGTCGCATCCAGGTAGTTCCCTAATTCGCCCGCGCGCAGGTCATTCTAACGGTTCCGTCCGCAAACGAAAACCGGCCCCACGAGGGGGGCCGGCTCCGTGTCGCCGTCTCCGAATGGAGCGGCGGCGATTGGTCTTAGTAGATGTTCTGCGCCGAAACCATGGCGTAGAGCATCGGCACCGACAGCAACGTGTTGGTGCGCGAGAACAGCATCGCGGTCCGGGCGGACGCCGCC
This sequence comes from Alphaproteobacteria bacterium, assembly GCA_016780745.1. Taxonomy (GTDB): domain Bacteria; phylum Pseudomonadota; class Alphaproteobacteria; order Thalassobaculales; family Thalassobaculaceae; genus JADHLJ01. Next base: position 13,000 of record JADHLJ010000036.1, read on the forward strand.
TTGACGTCGGCTTCCGCCTCGACAAGACCGAGGGCCCGCTGCTGGTTCGGCCAAATCACGAACCAAACGTTGAACCACATGATGGCGCCCAGCCACATGCCGATGCCGATTGCGGTCGCTTTCGGCGTGCCGTTTTCGCCGAGACCCAGCGAAATGGCGTCCATCAGATAACCGTTCATGCCGGCGAGAATCAGGCCGGTGACCAGGGTCGCCATGGCGCCCCAGCGGAACCAGAACAAGACGGCCGGCGCGATGACCTTGCCGATGGCCGGCTTCTGCTCATCCGGAATATTCGGCATGTTCGGGATCTGCACGAAGTTGAGATACCAGAGCAGGCCGATCCACATCACACCGGACAGCACGTGCAGCCAACGCATGAAGAAGGCGAAATAGGAATGGTCGAAGGACAAAGCCTCGCCGGTGACATTGGTAACAAACAGCACCATGATGATCGTCAGCACGATGCCGGCGATAATCGTGTTGCGCAGACTTGTGAGAATAGCGGCCATGGGATTTCCCCCTCAATTGCAACCATCGTTTGGGTGCCCAACACGGGCACCGCGCGCTAGATAAGATGCGTACAGAACGCGGATTCTAAGTGAGTCGCGCTTGGTATGAAAGAGTCGAGGCGTGAAAACAAGCGGAACTTATCACCGTGGCGTATGATTCATGTGCTTGATAAGGCGCGAATTGGCGAAATTTTCTGGCTTTCGGAACGAATTATAGGAGCGCGCGGCCATGTTGATTGCTCAAATAACCGATCTTCATCTTGGTCCACCGGGCTCGGAGAACGCCGACCAAGCGGCGTCCGTGGCGGATCCGATCGCCAACGCGCGGGCTACGCTCGAAGCGGTGGCTGGATTGGCCAGACGCCCGGACCTTGTGGTGCTGACGGGCGATCTGGCGGATAAGGGGGAGGTAGATGCCTATATATGGTTGGACGCGGAACTCGCCCGTCACGGCATTCCAGCTTATGTGATTCCGGGAAACCACGACCTAAGAGCGCCGATGCGTGACGTTTTTGGGCGTCGTGGATACCTGCCGGCGGATGGCTTCATGCAATATGTGGTTGATGCCGGGGATACGCGGTTGATCGCCGTGGACACGGTGATCGAGCATGAAACCAGAGGACTGGTCTGCGTGGAACGGCGCGCGTGGCTGGCGGCGCGTCTAGAGGAGGATCGCGAAACGCCGACGATCATCATGATGCACCACCAGCCGTTTCACACCGGTGGGCCGTTCGACGACATCGGTATTGAGGGCAGAGAGGATCTGGAGGCGGTGATTGGCGCGGCGCCGAATGTTATCCGGATCATCTGCGGTCATATGCACCGTGACATCCTGGCTTCCTGGGCGGGTACGACGGTCAGCGTCTGCCCAAGCTCGGCTTTTCAGTTCGACTTGAACCACGCGGACCCGACGACCTTTCGGGTTCGTGCCGAGCCGCCGGGCTATCACCTGCACGAATGGACCAAGGCGACCGGTCTCGTCACCTATACCGGTACGGTTGGGAGTTTTACCGTGATCAAGGAGCGCGCGCGCCCCTAAGTTTGGCCGGGACTACCCGTGACTCCAATTATCCGGGTCGTCATTGTCCCCCGGCGATAGACCGAGCACATCGCCGTCGGTGCTGACGCCAAGGCCGAGCACCGTGCGGTTGGCATAGGCGAAATAGCTGACCACCTGGTTGACCTCGAGGATCCGGCCGTCGTCCATGCCGGCTTCGCGCATGTCCCTCACCAGGCCCTCGTGCATATCCGCCGGCGCGCGGGTCAGCGCCCGGGCATAGCGCATGGCGGCGAGTTCCTCGCCCTCGAAGTGATCTTCGGGACGCTCGGCCTCCAAGGCTTTTCGCATCGCGTCGGCTTGAGGCCGGTCACCCAGCAGGCGCGCGAGGCCGGCAAAGTGATGCTCGACGCAATAGGCGCAGCCATTGAGCAGGCTGACATACACGCCGAGCGCCTCCAGAAACCATTTCGGAACCTGGTTCGCGGAATGGTGCAGCACGTATTTATAGATGTGCATGTGCCCTTCCATGGAATGCGGGCGCAGCGAATGGGCCATCATGATGTTGTCGACATTGTCGTCCGGTCCCTTGACCCGATCATACAAGGTCTTCAGGCGGCCCTTGGCGTCCTCATAGGCGACGGTGGCGATCCAGGTCATGATGGCGGTCCCGGCAAGAGTGAATGGATCGCGCATGGAAACGGGGTTGGGCGGTCTGGTCAAATGGAAACCAAGGTTGCTCGGTCACGCATTTGACGGGAAGCTGTGGCGGTGGGCGGATCAGGGGTGATTTCGAGGGACGCGATGGCGGAAAAGACAACCAAGGTGCTGGTCCATGACGACCACGCGCATCTGTATCAAGATTTGTTGGAAGCCGAAGCCGGCATCTCCTTCATCGTGCATGACCGCTATGCCGGGCTCGACGCGGCGGCGCGGGCGTTCGAGCCCGAGGTGGTGATGAATTTTCGTTTCGCCGGAAACCCGTATCCACGCGAGGCCTTCATCGATTTGCCGAGCCTGCGCTGGGTTCACGTGTCCGGTTCCGGCAGCGATCATCTCGCACCCTGGGACCGGGATAGGGTTACCGTGACGAACTGCGCCGGATTTCAGGCCGACGTCATGGCCGAATACGCTGTTGGCGCGATCCTGGCTCATAATTTTAGATTCCCCGAATTCATCGCCGACCGCCAGGCGCGGCGCTGGTCGGAAAAGCATGTGCGCCCCGCCGCCGGGGGAACCCTGCTGATGATCGGGCTCGGTCCCATCGGCCAGGCGATCGCCCGCCTCGCCAAGGGCATCGGCATGCGCGTGATCGGCCTCAACCATTCCGGCCGTCCGGTCGAAGGGATCGAGCGTGTCTATCCCGCCGAGGCGCTGTTGGACGCCGTGGCGGGCGCCGATGTGGTCGCGTTGGCGATCCCCTTGACCGAGAAGTCACGCGGCTGGTTCGACGCGGCCGCGATCGCCGCGATGAAGCCCGATGCGATTCTGATCAACATGGCGCGCGGCAACATCGTCGACGAGTCTGCCCTCGCCACGGCGCTATCCTCGGGCCGGCTCCGCGGCGCGGTGCTGGATGTTTTCTCAAGCGAGCCGCTTGATCCGGACAGCCCGCTTTGGTCCCTCGAAAACGCGATCCTTACGCCGCATATCTCCAGCGTGTGGGAAGGCTGGCAGCGGGCGGCGGCGGAGATCTTTGTTGATAACCTGCGCCGCTATCGCGCGGGCGAGCCTCTTCGCAACGTCGTTGGTTGAACCCTGGCGCGGCCTTGAGCCTTATCGGCGAAACTTCGCCTCAACCACCGAAGAACAACAGGTTACCGAGAAACCGCCCGGGCATCAGCGTGAAGACGCCGGCGATGGTCAGGCCCGACATCATGCCGAGCATCATTTGTTTATGGGCGCGAACCCGCCCCCGCCTGGCCGCCACGATCGCCCCGACCATGGCCACCAGGGTTGTCACGGTCAGGCCATGGATCCAGCTGAACCCGCCAGGGTTGATCTCCCGCAGACCGAAGGACGGCAGGGTTACCGCCAGCATCGCCGCGATCCAGATCCAACCGATGGCACGATGCCGGGGCGTGCCCTTCACGGACGCCAGATTGATGATACCCAAAACAAGCGCCACCAGAGCCGCGCCAAGGTGCAAGAACATGATGGGGTCTTCGTTCATGCGCCGCCTTCCAGGTTTCTGTCGCCGACCCGTTCCCGACACATCCTCGCCCAGTCTTTTTCGAACGCGGCCCGGCGTTCGCCGTAATCCAACGTCATCAGCCAGAACGTCGCGTCGGGGACATCGTCAACCATCGCTTCGAGCTTGGCGCGGGTCTTGGCGAAGCGAGCGAGGTCGGCGTCGGATTCCGCGATCTTGTCGTCCAGCCATCGGGCCAAGACCTCGGGTTCCTGTCGATAACCAAAGAACATCTTCAGCAGCAGCTCGTTGCGCGGTGGTCGCGGCACCGGGTCGTCGGCCAGCCAGTCATCGAGCGCCGCGAGGCCGGCATCGGTGATTGTGTAGATTTTGCTTTTGCGCCCGCCGGTCGCTTCCTCGCGCGCGGTCACCAGCCCCTCGGCCTCCATCTTGGCGAGGATCGGGTATACCCGCCCATCATTCTCGCGCCAGAAATTGGCGACCGAACCGGCGATCGTCTCTTGCAGGCGATAGGCGCTGCTTTCCTTGCGAGAAAGGAACCCCAGAAGCGCGAATTTGGTTCGGTTTGGTTGCATAACTTATAATAAGGGGTGTTTATAAGGTATTTCAAGATAGAGCATTTTCCCCTTGGCGAAAATTCTCTAAGACTGGCCATCAGGTGCCCTTTCGGCGCTAGAGCAGATTCACGATTGAATCTCCATCGCTTCGCGATTCCGATTAAACCGATCGCGCTCTAGACCTCGCGTAGACCACGCCTTCACGGAGTTTCGCCCATGTCCCGCACACGCTCGCCCGATCGATTTCGTTTGGATGGCCTCGTCGCCCTGGTAACCGGCGCCGGACGCGGCCTGGGAGAGGCCTGTGCCATCGCCTTGTCCGAGGCGGGGGCGGAGGTCATCCTGATGAGTCGCACCCAGAGCGAGCTCGACAACCTGAAGGCGCGGATCGAGGCGGATGGCGGCACCGCGCGCACCGCTATCTGTGATGCCGCCGACCCCGCCGCGATCGCCGAGTTAGTGCCGTCCCTGGGCCCGATCGATATTCTCGTGAACAATGCCGGCACTAATATCCCGGAGCCGTTCCTCGAGGTTTCGCTGGAACATCTGGATACGATCCTGAACCTGAACCTGCGCGGCGCTTACCTGATGGCCCAGGCGGTGGCGCGCGGCATGGTGGCGCGCGGCAAGGGCGGTTCGATCATCCACATGTCTTCTCAGATGGGCCATGTCGGCGCGCCCAACCGGACCGCCTATTGCGCCAGCAAGCACGCGATCGAGGGCCTGACCAAGGCCATGGGCGTTGAGCTCGCTCCCCATGGCATTCGCACCAACTCGGTCGGGCCAACCTTCGTCGAGACCCCGTTGGCGGCCGGCTTCCTAAAGGACCCGGCATTTGCCAAGGACGTGTTGGAGCGCATCCCCATGGGCAAGCTCGGCCAGGTCGAGGATGTCGCCGATGCGGTGGTCTATCTCGCCGCGCCTGCCTCGGCGATG
>JADHLJ010000037.1 GCA_016780745.1 Alphaproteobacteria bacterium
TCGCCGCCGCGGCTTCGAGCGGATCAGCGACAAGGATGACGCGGCGCTGACCGATGTCATCCGTCTGCTGGCCCGCGAGGCGCTGACCGGGCAGGAGCCGCCGCCATCAACGCGGCGGGTGGTCGATCTTTGGCGGCCCTGGGTCAGTTCCAAGATCGGCGAGACCCTGGATGGTCTCGGCGCGCATCTCGGTGATCAAGAATCTTATGCCGAACACGCTCGGCAAATGATCGTCGATCTCGACCTGGAACTCGGCGAGGACGGTCTTTCGGACGACGATCCCAGCGAATCGCAAGACGATAGCGAGGGTGGCGATTCCGAGGAAATGAACGATTCGGGCACCCGGGGCGCCAGCGAGGATGGCGAGGAATCGGAGATGATCCCGTCCGAGATGGAGGCCGGCGACGAATCGGCCGAGGGCGAGGATGGCGAGGACATGGACATGGAACCCGGAGGCGGCGATGAAGAGCCGGCCAATCCGGGCACACCGCCCATGTACCACAACTCCGAGGATGCCCGGAACGCGATCTACAAGGCTTATACGACCGAATATGACGAAGTGGTCCCGGCGGCCGAGCTGTGCGACGCCTCCGAGTTGACCCGCTTGAGGGCTTTGCTGGACCAACAGCTGAACCACCTTCAAGGGTTGATCGGCAAACTGGCGAATCGGCTCCAGCGCAAACTGCTGGCCAAGCAGAACCGGTCCTGGCTGTTCGATCTCGACGAGGGCGTGCTGGACGCGGGCCGCCTATCGCGCGTGGTGACCCAGCCGCTGTTCCCGCTTTCCTTCAAGATCGAGAAGGATACCGAGTTCCGCGATACCGTGGTTTCGCTGCTGATTGATAACTCCGGCTCCATGCGGGGCCGGCCTATCACCATCGCGGCGATGAGCGCCGATATCCTGGCCCGCACGCTGGAGCGTTGTGGCGTCAAGGTCGAGATCCTCGGCTTTACCACCCGCGCGTGGAAGGGTGGCTCGGCGCGCGAGAAATGGATCGGTGGCGGCAAGCCGCAAAATCCGGGCCGTCTGAACGATTTGCGCCATATCGTCTACAAATCCGCCGACGCGCCCTGGCGTCACGCGCGCAAGTCCTTGGGCTTGATGCTGCGCGAGGGGATCCTGAAGGAGAACATCGACGGCGAGGCCCTGATGTGGGCGCATCAGCGACTATTGGCCCGGCCCGAGGAACGCAAGATCCTGATGGTTATCTCGGATGGCGCGCCGGTTGATGATTCGACCCTGTCGGTGAATCCCGGGAATTATCTCGAGAAGCATTTGCGCGAGGTGATTCAATATATCGAGAACCGCTCTCCGGTGGAGCTGGCGGCGATCGGTATCGGTCATGACGTGACCCGCTACTATCGCCGGGCCGTGACCATCGTCGATGCCGAACAACTGGGCGGCACGATGATGAATCAGCTCGCCGATCTGTTCGACGAGGATGACGCGGGTAGTGGTCCTCGTGGTAAGCGCCGGCGGGCATCGGCGGGTAACAGCCTCGGGCGTTAAAGGTTATGGGGACGGTCCTCCGGCCTTGACTCCCGGAGCGCATGCTCCGACAACTCACCCATCGATGGTTCCCCACGGGGATGAAGAGGGAACGTGGAAGGTGTCGCCTCATCGCGGTTGACACCCAGCCACGGCTGCCCCCGCAACTGTGAGCGGCGAGCGTCGGTCCCATGACGCCACTGGATTTACCCGAAAGGGTCTCCGGGAAGGCGGGACCGCCGCGAAGACCCGCGAGCCAGGAGACCTGCCGTCGGTGTCGTCGCCAGTCCGGGCACGGGGTGCTGTCGGGACGCGGGTCCTCCGTTTGGTGACGACTGAGCCTAACCGCTTGGCCTCTGGAGGGATCGCATGAGCAACGAGAGTTTTCAGCACCAAACCCGCAAGATTCCGGCAACCGTGATCACCGGTTTTCTTGGGTCTGGCAAGACTAGCCTGATTCAGCACCTGATCGCCACCGCTAATGGCAAGCGCCTGGCTTTCGTCATCAATGAGTTCGGCGACCTCGGCGTCGACCGGGAGCTACTGCTGGGCTGCGGCATGGAGGATTGCACCGACGAGGATGTGGTCGAACTGGCGAATGGCTGCATCTGCTGCACCGTCGCCGATGACTTCTTGCCGACCATGACGGCGTTGCTTGACCGGGCCGATCCGCCCGATCACATCATTATCGAAACCTCCGGGCTGGCCCTGCCGAAGCCGTTGATCAAGGCCTTCGCCTGGCCCGAGGTCCGCACGCGCTCCACGGTCGACGGCGTAATCGCGGTGGTCGATGCTTCGGCCGTCGCGGCGGGTCGTTTCGCGACCGACCCCGCGGCCGTTCAGGCTCAACGCGAGGCGGATGACAGCCTCGATCACGAAAGCCCGCTGGAGGAACTGTTCGAGGAACAGGTTCAGTGCGCCGACATGGTGATCCTGAACAAGACCGATTGCGTCAACGAGGCTGAGTGGGACGGGATCGACGCGATGGTCGCGGAACATCTGCGCCCCGCGGTCAAGACCCTGCGCGCGAGCCATGGCCAGATCGACGCCTCGGTGCTTCTGGGCCTTGGCATGGAAGCCGAGGATGATCTCGACAGCCGTCCGTCGCACCACGATGACGGTCACGAGCATGATCACGAGGATTTCGACAGCTTTGTCATCGATCTCGGTGAGACCGGGGACGCGGACACGTTTCTGACGCGACTGGAGACGGTCATCCGTGACCACGACATTCTGCGAGTGAAGGGTTTTCTCGCGGTCGAAGGCAAGAACATGCGCCTCGCGGTCCAGGCGGTCGGTGGGCGGATCCAACGCTATTTCGATCGCGATTGGCGGGGCGACGATGTTCGGTCCTCACGGTTGGTCGTCATTGGCCATCACGGTCTGGACGAGACGGCCATAAGCACGGCGCTTCGCGACTAGCGAGGCTCATCGTGCATCTCCTCGCGGCGACACCGGGCCGGACCAACGATGGGGCCGAGGCGGTCGATCTCGACCAAAGCCCCGGCGATATCGTCATCCTATCGGCGGCGGATACCGAGCTCGCCTGCCTTGCCGCCGCCCAGGCCCGCTTGGTCGCGCGCGACGGCGAGGCGCCACGGGTCAGGCTCGCCAATCTGATGCAGCTCGGCCACCACCTGTCCGTTGATCTTTATGTCGAGCGAATCATCTCCGAAGCGCGCCTGGTGATTGTCCGCCTGATTGGCGGTGTCGGCTATTGGCCCTATGGGATAGAGCAGATTTCCGCGGTCGCCCGGGAAAAAGACATCGCGCTCGCGGTCGTGCCCGGTGATGACAAGCCCGACGCGGAGCTTATGGCGCATTCCACGCTGGAGCCCGAAGCGGTTCAACGTCTCTGGTCCTATCTGGCCCAGGGCGGAGTGGAAAACGCCACGTCGTTGCTGAACTATGCCGGCGATCTGTTGGGCGGTGACACACGATGGACGGAGCCGGCACCTCTGCTGCCGGCGGGCCTGTATTGGCCGGCTCTAGATCTGCCGGGCCTCGCGGAAATACGCGATCACTGGGAGCCGAATCGCCCCGTCGTGGGGATCGTGTTTTATCGGGCCCTGGTTCAGGCGGGTAACCTGAAACCCGTGGACGCGTTGATCGCCGCGTTGGCCGAGCGAGGTCTCAACGCGCTACCGATCTTTGTCGCCAGCTTGAAGGACGCCACCTCCGCCGAACTGGTCACGACCACGTTCGGCGCCGTGGATACCGCCGTTATTTTGAACGCCACCGGATTCGCGGTTTCCAAGCCCGGCTCCGAGCGCTCGGAAACGCCGTTTGATGGCGCCGATTGTCCGGTCATTCAGGTGATTTTCTCGGGAAGCGATCGCGCCGGCTGGGAAGAGGCGACCGCCGGATTATCGGCCCGGGACATCGCCATGAACGTGGCCCTTCCCGAGGTCGATGGCCGGGTGCTCTCGCGCGCGGTTTCCTTCAAGGCCGAGGCGCGATTCGATGCGCTGACCGAATGTTCCATCGTCGCCTATGAGCCCGTCCCGGATCGTATCGCCTTTGTGGCGGAGCTTGCCGGCAACTGGGCGCGGCTGCGGCGAACCAAACCCGCCGAGCGTAGGGTTGCCCTCGTTCTGGCGAATTACCCCAACAAGGATGCGCGGATCGGTAACGGCGTCGGGTTGGATACACCGGCAAGCGTCGTTGGGGTGCTGCGCTCGCTGTCGGAAAGTGGTTACGTGGTGGGGGAAAATGCGCCGGAGGATGGCGAAGCCTTGATGGCGCGAATTCTGGCGGGGCCAACCAATGCCCCCAAGGATCGCGACGCGCCTGGTGGCATCACTTACGCCATGGATGCTTATCGCCGGTTCTTCTCGACCTTGCCGCCCGAGAGCCAGGCGGAGATCACCGAGCGTTGGGGTGAACCGGAGACGGATCCCTTCGTCGCCGCGGGTGATTTCACCCTGCCAGTGCACGAATTTGGAATGATCGTCGTCGCGGTCCAGCCGGCCCGGGGATACAACATCGACCCCAAGGCGACCTATCATGACCCGGCGTTGGTTCCGCCGCATGGTTATCTGGCGTTCCATGCGTGGTTGCGTGAGGCCTTCGACGCCCACGCGGTTGTCCATCTCGGCAAGCACGGCAATCTCGAATGGCTGCCGGGCAAGGCGCTGGCGCTCTCGGCGGCGTGCTATCCCGAGATCGCGCTGGGCGCGCTGCCGAACCTATATCCCTTCATCGTCAACGATCCGGGCGAGGGCACCCAAGCCAAGCGCCGAAGCGCGGCGGTGATCATCGACCATCTGACGCCGCCCCTAACCCGGGCCGAGACCTACGGGCCCTTGCGAGATCTGGAGGCGTTGGTCGACGAGTATTATGAGGCGTCGGGCTTGGACCCGAGGCGACTGGACTATCTCTCGGAGAAAATTCTCGACCTCCTGACCCGCCTGCGCCTGGACCTTGATTGCGGGATCACCGAAGCCGACGACCGGAACGAGAAACTGCAAAAGCTCGACGCCTATCTCTGCGAGCTGAAGGAAATGCAGATCCGCGACGGCTTGCACGTGTTCGGCGCGTCGCCCGAGGATCGGCTGCTCGAGGACCTTCTGGTCGCCTTGCTGCGAACCCCGAGGGGAACCGGCGCTGGTGCCGATGCCTCCCTGCACCGGGCCTTGGCGACGGATCTCGGCTTGGAGGACTTCGATCCGCTGAATTGCGCGATGGCCGAGGCCTGGACAGGCGCGCGCCCGGACCTTCTCGCGGCGTTGGATACCGAGAACGGGTGGCGCAGCAACGGCGATACCGTTGAAAGACTGGAGATGCTGGCCAGCGAATTGGTCGCGGGCAGGCAAATCCCAGACCAAGCGTGGAGCAGAACCCAACTTGTCCTGGACCATCTCGCCACGGTGATCCGGCCGGCGACCGAGGCATGTGGTCCCGCCGAATTGAAGGGGCTCCTGACCGGTCTCGAGGGGCGCTTCGTCTCGCCCGGCCCCTCTGGCGCGCCGAGCCGCGGGCGACCGGAGGTATTGCCGACGGGTCGCAACTTCTACTCAGTCGATACCCGCGCGGTTCCCACCGCCGCGGCCTGGCATCTGGGGTGGAAGTCCGCCGGCCTGTTACTGGATCGCCATCGCCAGGAACATGGGGAATGGCCGCGCCGGATCGCCTTGTCGGCCTGGGGTACAGCGAATATGCGGACCGGCGGTGATGATATCGCCCAGGCTCTCGCGCTGATCGGGGCGCGTCCGGACTGGGAACCGGCGTCCGGAAGGGTGACGGGGTTCGAGGTTCTGCCGCTTTCGGTTCTGGATCGCCCGCGGGTTGATGTGACCTTCCGGATCTCCGGCTTTTTCAGGGATGCGTTTCCGTATCAGATTGATCTGCTGGATTCGGCCTTCCGCGCGGTCGCCGCGTTGGATGAACCCGAGGCCATGAATCCGCTCGCCGCCGATGTGCGCCGTGACGTCGAGGCCCTGACCAAGGCCGGCGCGGATCCGGAAGAGGCCGCGCGTCGTGCTGGGTTTCGGGTGTTCGGCTCGAAACCCGGGGCTTATGGCGCGGGGCTGCAAGCGCTCATCGATGAGGGAATCTGGGAGACCGACGAAGACCTGGCGTCGACCTATCTCGCCTGGGGCGGTCACGCCTATGGTGACGGCGCCGGCGGCGCGGATGAACATGATCTGTTTCAAACCCGGCTATCCCGAGCCCAAGTGGTGCTCCAGAACCAAGACAACCGCGAGCATGATCTGCTCGACTCGGACGACTATTACCAGTTCCAAGGCGGGCTTGCCGCCTCGGTCAGGCATTTCTCCGGCACCCAGCCAGCGATCTATCACGGGGACCATTCACGCCCCGAAACCCCGAGAATACGAACCCTTGCCGAAGAGGTCGCCCGGGTGGTTCGGGGGCGCGTGGTAAACCCAAAATGGATCGCCGGGGTCATGCGCCATGGCTACAAGGGCGCCTTCGAGATGGCCGCGACGGTCGATTATCTCTTTGCTTTCGCCGCGACCGCCCGCTGTGTTGGCGATCATCATTTCGACGCGGTGTTTGACGCGTTCCTGGACGACCCGGAGGTGCTGGCTTTCCTGGATCGCCACAATCCCGATGCGCGCGCGGATATCGCGGATCGCCTCGCCGAGGCCATGCGGCGCGGTCTCTGGCGTCCCGGCCGCAACACTATTCCAGGCTGCCTGGAGGCCTTGTCGGAACGCGGAAGCTAGAGCTTTAGGAACGGGTTCAGCATCCGACCCACCAATCCGGTCAGCTTGACCGGACCGTCCGCGACCACCAGGCAAAGACAGGCTTCTCCCGGATCGGCGGTCGGTGCATGAGATATATCCGTGTCCGCGTGACAAACATCTCCCGCGCCGTAATGGCCGCCCGCGTCGCTGAAGCCGCCCCGTAGGACCAGGGTAAGTTCCGCGCCGGTATGGGTGTGGTTCGGGATGGAGACACCGGGCTGAATACGCATGAGCGAGGCCGAGTATCTCGCGTCATCGGTGATCAGGTTGGCTTCCTCGACGCCCCTCGCGCGTCGTGTCCAGGAGATCGCGTCCATCCCGCCTCTCATGACTTCAACCAATGGCGCGGGAAGGGCACCGCTGTCGGCGTGCTTGGCGGCATGCTTGGCGGCGGTCGGTGGCGCGGAGCCTTGATGCGTCTCCACGTCGTCATCGACCAATCCATCCAGCGCCTGTTCCAACGCATCCGCCGCCATGGCGATGGGATTGATCTCTTCCAACATCAGGCCGCCAACAGCTTCGAATTCTCCGACCTCCTCGCGGCACCGAGGACAAAATGTCAGGTGCGACGCGACCAGAAGCGACACCGGCGCGGGCAGGGCGCCAGAGGCATAGTCGACGAGCAGATCCTCCTGGACGTGAAATCTGGGCATATCGGTTACTCCAAATCCTCTAGGTCCCGGCGCAGGCGCAGAAGCGCTAGGCGAATTCGCGATTTGACGGTGCCGAGCGGGATTGATTGGTCCGTCGCGATTTCGCGATGCGACAAGTCATCGAAGAAAGCCAAGCGAACCAGTGAAGCTTGTTCTTCCGGTAGGGTTGCGATGGCGACGCGCAAGCGGTCGCCGTGTTGGCGCCGTTGCAGGGGCTGATCCGCCGTTTCCGGGGCCGTGCCGACTAGCAGTGGGTCGTTCGGGTCGTATTCCGGGCGGGCCTCGCGGCGAATTCGATCGATCCGCTTGTTCCTGGCAATCGTGAAGACCCAGGTGCTGGCGGCGGCGCGGTCTGGGTCGAACGCGCCGGCCTTGCGCCAAACCATCAGCATGGTCTCCTGGACGACTTCCTCGGCGGCGCGCTCGTCGGCGCCAAGTCGCATCACGTAGGATTTCAAGCGCGGCGCGAAATGCTCGAACAGACCGGCGAAAGCGGTCCGGCTATGGTCCCGCGCGATGGCCTGGATCATTTCCTCGAGCGTCATACGCTGCTCCGGCCTGGTGTCGACGTTCTTGGGCCATGCTCGATGATGTTGCATGACCCTGGCGGGATCGATCATAAGCCACGCGGCGGAAGTGGGTTCAAGCGGTGATGGATTCGGGTGTATCATACGCCTGATACGCGGCGGGGCGCATCATGGATCACCGTGATTCGGGAGGCTTGCCAGAAGACACGGACGCTCCGTCACGGTCGCGACAAATAATTGCCGCATTGTTTCGATTGCATACTGGCCGCGAGAATGGCAATTCATCTCCAACGAGATGGCTAAACGCCGACCGGGGCATTGCTGCATGATACGGCTTATAGGTTCTCTTCTGTTTTTCAACGTTGCCATCGCCGCGTGGTCGGCGGTGCCCGCCAACGCGCAAACGCTCACGGAGCTTGGCGGGCATGGCAAATGGACCGCTTATTCCTTCAAGGATGGCGGCAACACGGTTTGCTACATGGCGAGCGCGCCGACGAAACAGCGTGGCAACTATAAGAAGCGGGGCGAGCCCTACGCCCTGGTAACGAATCGGCCCGCGCGGAAAACCAAGGGCGAGGTGAATGTCGTCGCCGGCTATACCTTCAAGGCGGACGCGCCGGTAACGGTGACGATCAACAATAAGAAGTTCGAGTTGTTCACGACAGACGACCGCGCCTGGTCGCCGGACGCGAAGACCGACGCTAGCCTTGTCAGTTTCATGGTCCGAGGCAGCAAGATGACGGTGGTCGGCCGTTCCAGCCGCGGCACCAAAACCACTGACACCTATTCCCTGTCTGGATTTACCGCGACCAAGAAGCTCGTGGACCAGGCGTGTCCGGTTAAATGATGGCCGAGATTCATACCAGCGGGGCGGTTTTGACGGACCTGATCGGACTGACCCGGGACGAGCTCACCACGGAGCTTTCGGCGCTTGGGCTGCCGACATTCAGAACCGGCCAAATCTGGCATTGGCTTTATCATCGCGGCGAGACCGATTTCGCCGAGATGACGACCTTGGCCAAGCCGCTTCGCGGGCAACTTGCCGAGCGCTTCACCGTCGGTCGGTTGGAGACGGCGCGCGAGCAACGCAGCGTCGATGGGACGATCAAGTGGCTGTTCCGATTCGCCGACGGTAACGAGGCGGAGACGGTCTATATCCCCGAGGAAGACCGCGGCACCCTCTGCGTTTCCTCGCAGATCGGCTGCACGCTGACCTGTTCGTTCTGTCACACCGGCACCCAGCGTCTGGTGCGTAACCTGACATCCGGCGAGATCGTCGGCCAGGTCATGGCCGCGTTGGACGCGATGGAGTCGTGGCCCTCCAACAAGGAAGGTCGACCGATTACCAACATCGTGCTGATGGGCATGGGGGAGCCGCTCTATAATCTCGACAATGTCGCCAAGGCGCTGAAGGTGATCTCGGACAATGAGGGGATCTCGATCTCCAAGCGTCGGATCACCCTGTCGACCTCGGGCGTGGTGCCGGAGATGCATCGATGTGGGGCCGAGACCGGCGTCAATCTGGCGATCTCGTTGCACGCGGTGACCGACGCGGTGCGCGATATACTGGTGCCGATCAACAAGAAATACCCGCTGGCCGACCTACTTCAGGCCTGTCGCGACTATCCAGGGGTGCACAACGCCCGGCGCATTACGTTCGAATATGTGATGCTCAAGGACTTGAATGACAGCATCACGGATGCCCGGGCCCTGGTGAGGCTGATCAAGGGGATTCCGGCGAAGATCAATCTGATCCCGTTCAATCCCTGGCCCGGTTCGCCCTATGAGTGCTCGGACCCGGCGACCATTGAGGCTTTCGCGGGTGTGATCATGGCGGCGGGTTATCCCTCGCCGGTGCGCCGTCCGCGCGGCAGCGACATCCTGGCGGCTTGTGGTCAGCTCAAATCCGAGAGTCAGCGTCTGCGCAAGCGTGACCGAGAGGCTCTGCCGCCGCGACCGTGGCCTAGCCGCTGGAACCGTTGAAGGCGGCGACGAAGGTCTCCGACGTCGCGACACAACCGAAGACACCATCCTCGATGGTCACCATCCGAACCGCCGCCGCGTGCAGTTCGGGATCAACACAACCACAGCAATCCGACAATAACAGACACTCAAAGCCGCGATCATTGGCGTCTCTTAGCGTGGTGTGGACGCAGACATCGATGGTGTTGCCGCAGAACGCCAGATGCCGGATGTCTCGGGTCATCAGAAGATCGGCGAGGTCGGTGCCGTGGAAAGCGCCGTTGGCGCGCTTGTCGACGATCGGTTCGCCCGCTCGCGGCGAGAGCTCCTCGATGATCTCCCAACCGGGAGTGCCGCGCACGAGCGACGGGCCATCCTCGCCGGGCGCCGCGCCATGGCATCGATTGCGCGCTTTTCTGAATTGCGGATGATCGGCATGGTCGGCCCGGTAGCCCTGACGGGTATGGATTACCGTCAAGCCAGCGTTCCGAGCCGCGGCGAGCACCCGCCCGATCGGCTTGATCGGCGCGCGCAGGGGGGACGTATCGAAGCCCATGCGATCCATATACCCACCGGGCGCGCAGAAATCGGCCTGCATATCGATGATCAGGATAGCGGTCCGCGACGGGTCGATCGTGCCGGCGATGGGCCATGGGTATGGCGTGGCGGCGACGGCGGAAATGGTGGTCATGACGCGTCCTCCTTGGGAAGGTGGTAATTCGACAGGCCTTGGTCGAGATTGGCAAGTGCAGGGATGGAACGACGAGGCGCCCGCCCTCGGCCATGGGCTAATGTCTATTCACTCGCAATTTCGAGTTCCCTTCCTCCAGCCGCATTGAAAAAAGTGGCATAAGTCACTATATTCCGGGTCAATCCGCTTCCCTTTTTTCCCGGAGAGGAAAATATGGCTCAAGATCCACGTTTCATGACTCGCGCTCAGGCCGAGGACGCGCATGTTGATGTTGGCCTGCGCAAATACATGCTCGGCGTTTACAATCACATGACCATCGGCATGGCCATCACCGGTCTCGTCGCGCTGGCGGCGAGCTGGGCGGCGGTGCAGGATGGACAACTGACGGCGTTCGGCCATGCGATCTATGTTTCGCCGCTGAAATGGGTCGTCATGTTGGCGCCGATCGGCATGGTGTTTTTGTTCGCGGCCAAGGTTAACTCGATGGCGGCGTCAACGGCGCAGACGGTTTTCTGGATCTTCGCCGCGCTCATGGGCCTGTCACTGTCCAGTATCTTCCTCGTCTATACCGGCGCTAGCATCACTCGGGTGTTCTTCATCACCGCCGGCATGTTCGCGGCGACGAGCCTCTATGGATACACCACGAAGAAAGACCTCACCGGAATGGGTTCGTTCCTATTCATGGGGCTGATCGGCATTCTTATTGCCTCGGTGGTGAACATCTTCCTCGGCTCGACGATGTTGCAATTCATCATCTCGGTAGTGGGCGTATTGGTCTTCTCGGGGCTTACCGCCTACGATACCCAGGCGATCAAGAACGAGTATTGGGAAGGTGACGACGCCGAGACCCAAGCGAAGAAATCCATTAATGGCGCTCTCCGCCTGTACCTGGATTTCATCAACCTGTTCGTGATGCTGTTGTCTCTGTTCGGTAACCGCGAATAAGCACATCCAATCGACCAAGCAAACGCCCGGACTTGCTCCGGGCGTTTTGCCGTTTGGGACGGATTCCCCGCGAATGATGCCGGGCTGACTTCAAAAGCCGCTTGAACTAGACTGCGATTCGAGGTTGTCGCCACCCAATATCCCAGGCGCGGCAAGGAAAGATGCTTGATGTCCACACAGACGCTGTTTGAGGTCCACACGCTGAAAGGCGGGCAATGGCAGGTGGATTCCACCTATCAGAACCGCGACGAAGCCATCGAGGTCGCGCGCGGGCTTTTCGGCGAGAAGGTTTTTCAAGGCGTCAAGGTTATCCAGGACAAGTACGATCCGCGCACTGGCGACAATCGCGAATCGGTCATTTATGACAGCAACAAACAGGTAAAGCCGCGCCCCACGCCCACTCAGAGCTCGGAGGAAGCCGCGCCGGCGGCCGTGTCTCGCCCGGCCCCGACATCCGGCAAGGGGGGGGAAATCGGGTGGTCGCAAGGACGCGGCGGTGGCGATCAAGGCCTCGTTGCTGTTGGTGGTTATTCTGGCTGGTGGCTTGGGACTCCTTTACGGTCTCGACTTCGTTAGCGCCTGGTTCAGCAAACTGTTCTGAGTTGGCGGCGCGAACCGTGACGGACTTTTCCAGAGATCTTGTAAATACCCCACGAATCAACGACTATTTGTTCTCCACGAGAGTTTGGAGCTTTGCATGCGCGTGACGCGTTGCCTGACCTTGCTGTTCTTGACGGGCTTTCTGTCGGGCTGTGGTTTCATGGATTGGATCGCCGAGGATCCCGATGATTTGAAGCTCGCGGCCCTGGTCCGTGAAGAGGTCGAGCGCGTGGACGCCGATCGCGGCAAGGTGCGGCGCGACTACATTGATCAGCGCATCGAGCAAAAAGTCGCCAATGCCGGCCAGAACGGCGCGAAATTCAGTGATCTCGAATCAAAGATTTCGGCGCTGGGAACCCGACTGGACGTGGTTTCTAGGCGTACGGGCACACCCGATCTCGCGCTATCGGTGGATCGGCCCTCCGGTCCGACTTCAGAAGATTTCGAGGAACTGCGCGGTGAGGTTAAAGCCGCGGTCAACGCGTTGTCGGGATTGCTCGGCGACGCTGGACAGCGGGAGGCCGCTGTCAACGCGCGGTTTGAGAGGTTGGAATATCGCACCCGTACGGTGAGCTGGCCGGATCAACCCGCTGGCACCGGGCCAGGGCTCCATCTCGCGTCTTACAAGACTCACCAAGCGGCGCTTCGGGGTTGGGAAGTCCTTTTGAACAAATACCCCTCGGTGCTCGGGGGCCACGAGCCGGCGCTGGTTGAGATCGAGACCGTCGCGGGTCGTTTCGTGCGATTGATCATCGGCGGTGGGTTTCCGGAAACCTCGTTGGTTCGACTGCGCAATCAAATTCGCGCCGGCGGCGATTATGCCATGATCATGCCGGTGCCCCTGGGCAACGCGCCCAGGGCCGGTGGATCCGGAAAGAAACCGGCGCCGGGATCCTGAGCGAGCGGCTGCTATTCCGCCGCATCGGCCTCGCCCGACGCATTGGTATCGATCACCTTGATCTCGCGGGTAATCGTGACCGCTTTGCCCAGCATGACCGAGGCCGAACAGTATTTATCCGCCGATAGACGTACCGCCTCGGCGACCCGGCTCTCGGACAGGCCCGCGCCGGTGACCGTATAGAGGGCACGGATGCTGGTAAAAACCCGCGGCGGCTCCGCCGCTCTTTCAGCCGATAGCTCGACCTGGCAATCCTCGACCGGCTGGCGCATTCGCTCGAGGATATGCACCACATCGATGCCGGAGCACCCGCCGAGACCGAGCAACAACATCTCCATCGGGCTCGGGCCGAGACTTCCGTCCGGGTCATCGGATTGCGATCCATCCATGATGACACCGTGGCCGCTTCCGGACGCGCCAATGAAGCGTAGGCCGGAGACCCATTTCACCTTTGATGTCGTCGCGGCCATGTCTCTGTCCCTTGCCCAGTATGACGTCTCCCGGGTGATAGCACGGCGTTTCCGATTGGAGACACGAAAATCCCGCGTTTCTCATCGTTCCGTTGTCCATGCGGAGTCCGATAATCCTCCTTGCCCAGGGGTACCGAGGCCATTATTGATGTACGCGACGGAGCAAGGGCGTTGTCGGGCTTTCGCCGCGTCCCGCGCTACCCGAGAGTTTCAACGGCATTGTGCCGTGGAAGAACCGAAATGATGCCAACGTACGAGCATCAAAATTGGCAATCAAACCGAGGGAGTTGAAATGTCCGGAATTCGAACGTTTACAACCGCGCTGATCGGCGCCGGCGCCTTGATCGCGTCGACGAGCATCGCCAGCGCCGTTGACCCGGTGAAGCTGCGTTGGGCCTCCGACCACACGGGCCCGCCGCATCCGGCCGGCATCGCCGAAGTCTACTTCGCCGAGCAGGTCGAAAAGCGCATTCCTGGAAGTAAGGTTCAGATCTTCTGGGCCAAGTCGCTGTACACCGTGCCCCAGGGCGTGAAGGCCCTGACCCAGGGCAATCTGGAAGTCCTCACAGGCCAGTTCGGCAAGACCTCCAGCATCGAGCCGCTGGCGAATGTTCTGTTGGGCGCGGGTAAGCTGACCACGGTTGGCGCCATCGACGGCATCGACACGACCAAGACGTTCAAGGAGCTGCAAGCGCACTTCAACAAGGCGCATGACATCACCATCATGGGCGCCGGCCACTTGAGCATGTATATGGGCGCGGGCGCGGTGAAGAGCCGCATGATTGAACCCGCTGATTTCGCCGGCAAGAAGATGCGTTCCATGGGCCCGGCCGAAAACGCCCTGCTCAGCGCGCTGGGTTCCAACCCGCAAGCCATGGCTTTCGGTGACGTGCCGCCGGCTCTGCAGACCGGTGTCATCGACGGCCTTCTGACCTCGCTCGGCGGCTTCAACGCCACCAAGGAGCAGGCGCCGTACTTCACCGTCGCCGGGCTAAACGGCATCGTCGGTGACTACTACTGGTTCGGTATCTCCAACCGCTGGTGGAGCAAGCTCTCCAAGGAGCAGCAGGATGTCCTGTCCGACATCATCAAGAACGACTTCATCCCGTTCCAGCGTGCGATCAACTACTGCAATGATCAGCGGACGTTGAACAAGTTCATCACCACGGATAAGAGCGCCCCTGGCATTTACGTTATGAACGCCGCCGAGGCCTCTGTTATCCAAAAGGCCGAGGGTGGTGCCACCAACGAGTGGATCAAGACCAAGGTGAATGACGAGGGTGACCGTATGGTCGACCAGTTCACCGCCGAAGCCGCGGCCCTGGTGAAGGCCAATCCGGTTGGATCGCATCCGCTGGAGAAGACCAACTGCGCCGACTACGAAAAGTACTTCGCGAAGTACGGCAAGGGCAGCGACCTCTACCGGGCCAAGAGCCGGAAGTAGGGTCTGTCTGGGTCAAGACGTCCGAGGGGCTGTCGCCAAGCGCGGCGGCCCCTTGGTGTCTCAACGATAGTTTGATTGTCGGGGGTGGAGCATGGAAGGCTTTCTCGCATTTTCCGCGAGGGTGAAGAACCTGATCGATACGGTGCTGGGTTGGTTGGCGTCGGTTTCGCTTTTGGTGCTCACCTTGTTCGCGCTCCTCGAGATCGTTCGGCGTTATATCTTCGGTCTGGCTTTTGAGTGGGGGCAAGACGCGATCATCGTCGGCATGGTTTCCGCCGTGGCGTTCTATTTCTGCGTCACGCAGGTTCGACGCAATCACCTCGTGATGAACGCCTTCGTGCAACTGGCTCATTCGCGCGGCTATCACAAGACCGTCGCCTTTTCTCAGATTTTCGTGTCGGCGGGGATTGCCCTGTTCTGCGGATCCATAGGCATTACCGGTTGGTCGACCCTTGCCTATTCCTGGAACCGGGACCTGACGACCTACAGCCTGCTTATTCCGCTTTGGCCGTTTTATCTCATTCTCATGATCGGGTTCATCCTGATGGCGGTTGTCGCGCTCCTTCAATTCGTGGAGGACATCGACTCGTTTCTCAGTGGCAAATACCTAGACGCGGAATTCGAGGCGATTACCGATGTGTAATCTCGGCTTCGACGGATTGGGGATGATGTAATGGCCGCTTTGGCACTGATTCTCTTCGGGTTTCTGTTTGTCGGCGTGCCGATCGGGATCTCGCTCGCCGGTTCGACCAGCGTCATGGTGCTGTTCGACGATTTCTTGTCCTTCAGCACGCTGTTCGAGGCGTTCTTCATCTTCATCAGCAAATACACGCTGATCGCCATTCCGTTCTTCATCTATGCCGGTTTCCTGATGGAGAAGACCGGTCTGGTGCGCGGGTTGTTCAACTTCGCCGACGCCCTGATCGGTTGGGTGCCCGGCGGTTTCGCCTATGCCACCTTGATGGCGGCGGTGCTGTTCGGAGCGATCTCGGGCTCCTCCACGGCCATGGCCGCCGCGATGAGCGTCATCGCCTATCCCGAGATGATCAAACGCGGCTATCCGAAATGGATGGCCGCCGGCGTGATCGCCTCGGCGGGTGGCATCGCGCTTCTCATTCCGCCGAGCATCACGCTCATCTTGTTTGGCGTGATCACCGAAATCTCGATCGTCGACCTGTTCTTCGCCGGTGTCGTGCCCGGCATCATGCTGGCCATTAGCGACGCGGTGATCATCGTTTGCGTATCGATCTTCATCGTAAAACTCCCGGCCGGGACCTTCGAATTACGCAAGGTATGGACGGCGTTTCTCGAGGCGTTGCCCGCGCTATTGATGCCTGTTCTTGTCCTCGGCGGCCTTTACGGCGGCGTCTTCACCCCCACCGAAGCCGGCGCGGCGGCCGCCTGTTACGCGCTGGCCTATGGCGTGTTTTTCAAGCGCGGCCCGTTTATTCAGGAACTGATGGGCGTGACCCGCCGGACCATGAACCTGACGGCGCTGGTGTTCTTCCTGCTCGGTTGTGTCGGCATCTTCCAGTTCTATCTCGCCAATATGGGCTGGCCGCAGGAGATCGCCGCTTGGGCCGGCTCGCTGGGCCTCTCCAAGCTCGGCTTCCTGTTCGCCCTCATGGCCACCTTGCTGGTACTGTCCATGTGGCTGACCGGTGTCGCGATCCTGGTGCTGACCGTGCCGATCTACTTTCCGGTGGCGTTGTCGCTGGGCGTCGACCCGATCCATCTCGGCATCCTGACCGCCCTTTGCATCGAGATCGGCAGTGTCATTCCGCCGGTGGGGCTCAATCTGTTCGCGGTCAGCGGTGTTACCAAGCTTCCGGTAACGACGGTGATCAAGGGATCCTTCCCGTTCTGCATCTCCGACACGGTGGTGCTGATCATTGTGATCCTGTTCCCGATGCTCGCGCTTTGGTTGCCGGGTCAGCTGATCACCTCGCATTTCTGAGGCGGGGTTGAGAGGGCTTCAACGTTCCTTCACATAGGGAACGCCGATTGCCCGTGGCGCGACCGCCTTGCCGATGAAGCCGGCCAGTAGCACCACGGTCAGGACATAGGGGAGCGCCTGGATCAGCTGCACCGGGATCTCGCCAATCCCGGGCAGCGCGACGCCCTGGAGGCGGACGGCGACCGCGTCGAGAAACCCGAACAACAGGCACGCCGCAAGCGCCGGCCAGGGCCGCCATTTGCCGAAGATCAGCGCCGCCAAGGCCATGAAGCCCTTGCCGGCGGTCATATCCCGGATAAACGCCGCGGAGTGGCCGGTCGACAGATAGGCGCCGGCGATCCCGCACAGCAGCCCGCAGCACAACACCGCTCCGTATCTCAGCCGCGCGACCGATATCCCCGCCGTATCCACCGCCGCCGGCGACTCACCGACCGCGCGTAGCCGTAAACCGAACCGGGTTCTCTGGACCACGAACCAGGTGAGCGGCACCGCCAGGAAGGCGAGATACACCAGGATATTGTGACCGCTGATCAACTCCTCATAGACCGGGCCAAGCAGCGGGACGCCCCCCAAGGTCTCGGCGAAAGGCCAGGTCAAGCCGGTGAAGCGGGCGCTGTCGGGCAACGCTGGTGTCTGACCGCCTTGCTTGAACCATGCGATGCCAAGCACGACCGTTAGACCGGCGGCAAGCACGTTGATGGCGACGCCACTGACCACCTGATTGCCGCGATGGGTGATACAGGCGAAGCCATGGAGCAGTGCCAGCGCCACCGATACCAACATCGCGACTCCAAGGCCGAGCCAGGCCGAGCCGGTAACGGCGGTGGTCGCGGCGGCGGCGAAGGCGGCGGCCAGCATCTTGCCCTCGAGTCCGATGTCGATCACGCCGGAGCGTTCCGAGAACAACCCGGCCATGGCGCAGAAGATCAACGGCGTCGCCACGCGAACCGTCGCGTCCAGGGTAAGCACGATCAGGAGCCAGGTGTCTTCCATCGCTAATCCCCCGATGCCTGGGGAGCGGACCGCGAGAACAGCCGGGTCATCAGCGGATTGAACATCAACGCCAGGGCGCCAGAGAACAGAATCACCAGGCCTTGGATCACCACAACCATGTCGCGGGTGAT
>JADHLJ010000038.1 GCA_016780745.1 Alphaproteobacteria bacterium
GTGCGGATTGAGGGTCTTTGTGGCGCCGAATCCCGTGACCTGCTCGGATTCGATTTCCTCTAGAGCCTCAAGCTGGTTTGTTGGGTTCTTGAACAAGGCCCCCAGCATTCCTTCGTATATCCCCGTTGTAATGATGTTCCCCTTCAAAATCATATTGATGAAAAGGTCGCCCTCGTCGCGGTTGGTCCCATACATCATTGGTTTGGCGCTGAAGCCCGCAGCCAGTTTGTTTGACGAGTCGATCTTGTAACCATCGAGCGGTTGTTGAGCGATCAGGTCAAATCCATCGGGCGCTGAATTCGTTGTGCCGACGATCGGGATGAACGGCAGAACGTTCGTCCATTTGGTTTTGTTCTTGTCCACAAACAATGCAACGGACGCCAGCTCGGCCTTGGTTTGCGCCTTCATGATCTCGTCGAGCGACAGTGTCCCCACGAACGATCCGATAATATACAACGCGCACTCAGCGGCGTTCTTCCCCTTGCCGCAGATGCTCGCGAAAAAAGCTTCCGCTACCGCCTGCCCATGGGGGCGTCCCTTATCAACGTCTCCATTTTCATAAAGCACGCCCATGGGATTACTTTCCATGATCGCCGCGCTCATGATGCCATTCGCTTCCGGGCTGCTGAAGTTCAACAGGCCAACCGACATGGCCCCGGCGCTTTCGCCAAATATGGTGATCTTCGACTTGTCTCCGCCGAATCGCTCAATATTGTCCTCTACCCATTTCATCGCGAGAATTTGGTCGGCGATTCCGAAGTTTCCCTTGATGGAGCCGATACTTTTGCCAATAGCTTTTCCAAATGGCGACCAATTCAAGAAGCCAAGGGCGCCGAGGCGATAGTTGATCGATACCAAAATGACGTCCTGAAGCGCGAAGTTCGTGCCGTCATACATGCTGCCATCTTGCTTGAACGTCACGTTGCCATCGGGGTTAACCAAGATTGCGCCGTCCGAGGCGGACCCGAAGATAAAAGCGCCCCCATGGATGAAGAACATCACGGGGTAGTTTTTTCCGGGCGCGGCGTCAGCCGGAGCCCAGATGTTCAGAAACAGGCAATCCTCGCTGCCAATCGTCACGCTGCCCTTCTGCGGCGGGTCGGTGATGCCGTGTTTTTGCGGACAGACATTGCCGTAGCCCTGGGCGACGTGGAATTGCTTCTTGTCCGTGGGCGTGAATGGCTTGGGGTAGTGAAAACGTTTCGCTTCGCCATATTTGATACCCTGAAAAGTTCGAATTTTCAGAGAGTTGGTTCGACCGCAATACTTGACGCCGTTATCCAGCGAGACCCGCGGATGACCCGACGGACAGTTCTTGATGGTCTCCGCCGCGGTCACGTTGGCCACGATTAGAAAAAGACCAAATATTGCAACGGAAACAAGCCTACCGAATATTGCGCGCATCACACACTCCATACCTCACCCCAACAGATCTATCGGTTAACTGTGGAGGATTAATAAGGTGATCAAAAGACATCATAAGGTGAAAAAAGCTAAGCGATATATTCTAAAAACGTGTGCACCCAAAGTAACGTGGGTGTCGGAAAGTGATGAAAAAACGAAGGAATGTTCAAGGTTTAAAGTGTTTTAGGATTTCGCAGTTGATTTAGTGACGTGCGGGTGTTTCACCCTACTCTATGTCCGGTTGCGCGGCGAATAAAGCTTAAACGGGCTGATTGCTTGATGGTTGGCCGGCGCCTCGACGTCGGCCTAGGTTTCCTCGCTCTCGGCGGCCTGCTGGTCCCCGTCGTCGTGCCGCCGACCTTCGCCATTTGGGACGCCCTCGTGATGAAAGCGTCGGTCGGGGCCGGTATAGGTCGGAGACTGGACGAATAGGCGCGGCTCGCTCGCCACCCATTTCAGGCGGTCGTAGATCAGGTTCGGCGACAGCGGCTTGGTGATGATCATGTTGCCGCCGCAATCCCTTGCGCGCAGGACGTCGCGCTCGCGGCTATGCCCGGTCAGAAAGATGATCGGAATGAAACGAGTCGGGCTGTTGATATCGGCGCGGATCGCGCTCGCCACGTCGAAGCCGTTGACCACCGGGAGCTTCATCTCGCAGAACAGCATGTCGACCTCCCGCGCCGATACTTCGCGTTGCGCAACGTCGCCGGCGGCGACCTCGTGGACTTTCTTGGCGCCGAAGCCATGGAGAATGCCGCTGACGATGGCGCGAATATGTTGATTTGGATCCGCGACCATGAAGGTCAGATCCTTGAGGTTGAGGTCATTGGACATTGACGGGAACCATTCCTTCGCGCCGCGGCGCTTGGACGGAGGTCCATCGGAAATCCCACAGGAGATGAATTCGGCGAGGGTCTTGGGCGGTCAATATAAGTCGGTCACACTCCCGCTGGAAGAGATACTGGAAGGGCGCCAGGCGCCGCAACGAAAGGCCAAGACATGACTATCGGATTTGTCGGATTGGGCGCGATGGGCAGGCCGATGGCGGTCAATCTTGTCGCCGCCGGACATGACCTCGTGGTTTGCGACACCGATGAGGCCAAGACCGCGATCCTCGCTCAGCGCGGCGCGACGGTCGCCAGCACGGCGAGGGAAGTGGCGGACGCGGCGGATTTCGTGCTCGCCTGCATGCCCAACCTTGACGCCGCCGAGGCCGTGGCAATCGGGGACGATGGCGCGCTTGCCGGGGGAAGGGCCAAGGCCTTCATCAATCTCGGCACCACCGGAAGCGCCTATTCACGCGATGTGGCGGAGGCGATGGGGAAGGCGGGCAAGGCCTTCCTCGACGCCCCGATCTCCGGCGGACCACCTGGCGCCGAGGCGGGGACCCTGGGCATCATGTGCTCCGGCGACAAGGCGACTTTCGAGGCCTTGCGACCGGCGCTGGAGACGATCTCGGGCAAGCTGGTGTATCTGAACGACAAGCCCGGCGCGGCGCAGACCATGAAGCTGGTCAATAACATTATCTCCTTCGGCAATCTCTCGGTGGCGCTGGAGGCGATGACCCTGGGCGCCAAGGCCGGGCTTGACCCCGAGCAGATGCTGGAAGTGATCAACGCCTCGTCGGGTCGCAACAGCGCGACGGAGACCAAAATCCCCAACCATGTGCTGAACCGGAATTTCGATTACGGCGGGGCCATGTACATCATCGAAAAGGACCTGGAGCTCTGGCGCCGAGAGGCCGAGGCCTTCGAGACGCCGATGTGGCTCGGCACCAATATCCGCACGCTGTTCAAGCAATGCATTAATGAGCTTGGGCGGGACGCGGATATCACCGAGCTCGCGATCACGCTGGAGAAGATGGCCGGCGTGGAGATCCCGAAGACGCGGTAAGGCTGACGGCGGGGCGTGTAGGCAGCGACGCCACGATCCGGCGGAAAGTGCTTTACGAAGACGTCGATGTTGCCAAGGGTACGCGTTGCTGAATTTTAGAATTTAAGGGATCAGGAAAAGGCGCATGGCCGAAGCACGGAAGAAACTGACTATCCCCGACTTGAAAGCCAAAAAGCAGGCCGGAGAACGGCTGGTGATGGTTGCCGTCGGTGAGGTGCTCAGCGCCGCCTGGGGCGAGCGCGCCGGCGTCGATATCCTCGGTATCGGCGACAGTCTGGGCATGACGCTTTATGGCCATGAGAACACGCTGGCGATCACCGTCGACCAGATGATCGAGCATACCCGCGCGGTTCGCCGGGGCGCGCCGAACACCTTCACCCTGACGGCGATGCCCTATGGCTCCTACGCAACCAAGGAGATCGCGGTCGGCAACGCCATTAAGATGATGAAGGAGAGCGGCGCCGATGCTCTAAAGCTTCAGGGCGGGCGTGAGATATTCGACATCATCAAGGCGGTCTCGGATGCCGGCGTGCCGGTGATGAGCCATGTGGGGCTGGTCCCGCATCATGTCCACAAGCATGGCGGCTTTCGCATGCAGGGGCGTACGGCGGAGGCCGCGCTGACCATCATCGACAACGCCAAGGCGATCGAGGAGGCCGGCGCCATCGGCCTTGAGATCGAGGCGGTGCCGTATGAGGTCGGCAAGGCCGTCGACGAGGCGGTTTCGATCTTCACCTTCTCGATCGGGGCGGGGGCCGCCGGGACCTGTCAAATGCTGAACGGTTACGACCTCATCGGCGCCTTCGATACCTTCAAACCGAAATTTGCAAAGCGCTATGGGAATGTGGTTGAAGTCGCGGTGGAGGCGTTCAAGGCCTATGCGGCCGATGTGCGGTCCGGCGCCTTTCCGGACGACGACCACACCTACAAGATGAACGCGGAAGAAGTCGCCAAGCTGAAACAGGCTTTGGCCAGTCAAGAGGAAGCGAAATGAGCACCGAACGCGTAGTCCGCCCCCGCCGCAGCTTTATCTTCTCGCCGGGCTTGAAGCCCGAGATGTTCCCCAAGGCCTTGGCCTGCGGCACCGATATCGTCTGTGTCGAGCTGGAAGACGGCATCGCGCCCAAGGACAAGGACGCGGCGCGGCGCAACGCCATCGCGCTCTTCGCCGAACCCCAGGCCGACGATGGGGTGGAGCGGATCGTGCGGATCAATTGTCTGCGCGAGGCGTTTGGTCTCGCCGATGTCCAGGCCGTGCTGGCGACCGACACGCCGCCGCCGGCGTTGATGCTGCCGAAGGTGCGCACGGCGGATGAGGTGGTCTGGCTCGACAATTTGCTGACCGAACGCGGGCATGACACGCGCCTGCACGTGATCATCGAGACCAATGCCGCGCTTGAGGCGGTCTATGATATCGCCAAGGCGAGCCCCCGGATCGACGCGCTGTTCTTTGGTGGTGTCGACATGGCCGCCGAGCTGCGTTGCAAGAACGCCTGGGAGCCGCTGCTCTACGCGCGCTCGAGGATTGTGCATGCGGCGGCGGGGCAGGGGTTGGACGTGATCGATGTTCCCTATCTCGATCTGGAAGACCCCGAGGGGATGCGCCGGGAAGCCGAGCTGGTCCGGGATCTCGGCTTCAGCGGCAAGGGCTCGATCCATCCCAAGCAGATCGGCATCCTGAACGAGGTCTTCACGCCGGATGAAGCCTCCATCGCCCACGCTCGCCGGATCATCCAGGCCTTTAAGGACGCCGATACCGGCCTGGTGGTGGTCGACGGCAAACTGATCGAGAAGCCGGTGCTGCGCGACATGCACCGCATCATCTCGATCGCCGAGCGTATCGCCGGATAATTTGCCGGGTAATTCAGCGGATAAAGAGACCGTATCGAGGGAAGCGACGATGAACACCGAAAACGCCTTGGCTTGTTGCGGGCCTGGTTACGCCTCGCCCGCCGAGGCGATGCAGGCACCGCGCGAGAAAATTCTCTACACAATCGCGATCTATGTCGGCACTGGCATCCAGAAACCGGACTATCTGGCGACCATCGACGCCGACCCCGAGAGCCCGACCTATAGCCAGGTGATCAGCCGGCTTGAAATGCCGGGAATTGGCGATGAGCTGCACCACATGGGCTGGAACGCTTGCTCGTCCTGCCACGGGGATGCGTCCAAGGAGCGGCGCTACCTGATCGTGCCGGGCGTGCGCAGCTCTAACCTTCACATCATCGACTGCGTCACGGATCCGCGTAACCCGCGTCTGCACAAGGTCATCAAGGGCGACGAGATCAAGGCGCGCACCAATCTCTCCGCGCCGCATACGGTGCATTGCCTTGGCTCCGATATCATCATTTCCATGCTCGGCGACGCCAAGGGGAACGCGCCCGGGGGCTATCTGCATCTCAATGAGGATTTCGAGATCGTCGGGCGCTGGGAGAACTCGATGGGGGACATCAAGTTTTCCTACGATTTCTGGTACCAGCCGCGTCACAACGTCATGGTCACCAGCGAGTGGGCGGCCCCCAATACCTTCATGCCGGGCTTTGACCTGGAAGAGGTTGGCCATCTGAAATACGGGCGCGAGCTGCATTTCTGGGATTTCGAGAAGAAGGAGCCCAAGCAGAGCTTCTATCTCGGCGAGGATGGCCTGATCCCGCTGGAGGTGCGCTTCCACCACGATCCCGCCTCCAGCCATGGCTTCGTCGGCGCCGCGCTCTCGGCCAACATCATTCATTGGTGGAAGGACGACGCCGGGGAGTGGCAATGGGAGAAGATCGTCGATGTCGGCAACGAGCCGCATCCGGAATGGCCGATCCCGATCCCCGGGGTGATTTCGGTGATCCTACTCTCCATGGATGATCGGTTTCTGTATCTCTGCAACTGGCTGCACGGCGATATTCGTCAGTACGACATCTCGGACCCGCATAACGCCAAGCTGACCGGGCAGGTCTGGATGGGAGGGCTGCTGCAAAAAGCGCCGGTGGTGAACGGGCGCGAGGTCGCCGGCGGCCCGCAGATGATCCAGCTTAGCCTCGACGGCAAGCGGCTCTATGTGACCACTTCGCTATTCTCAACCTGGGATAATCAATTTTACCCCGAGATCCGCACCAAGGGCGGGGTGATGCTGATGGTCAATTGCGACACCGAAAATGGCGGGATGGAGATCGATCCCGACTTCATCGTCGATTTCGGCAAGGAGCCGAACGGCCCGTCGCGCTGCCACGAGACCCGCTATCCCGGCGGCGATTGCACCAGCGACATCTGGTTATGAGTGATCGCGTGATCACCCTCGCGAACCGGGAGGGCGCGACCTACATGGTAAGCGAGCGTCGCCCGCTATTGGACAGCTTGCGAGAGCAGGGGGTCGATCTGCCCTATGGCTGCAAATACGGCGGTTGCATCACCTGCGCCGCCAAACTGGTCGATGGCGAGATCGATCAGCGCGCCCAGAAGGCCCTGAACAATCGTCAGATCAACGACGGTTACGTTATTCTGTGCGTCGCTCGTCCGGTGACGGATTGCACCTTGGAGATCGGCGTCGAGAGTCACGATAAACTCTATCGCAACCCGTTTCTCGACCCGCTCGCGCCCCATGAACTGAAACCCGATATCGCCACGCCTCTCGAGGACAAGCCATGAGCTATATGGATCATGACCAGGACTATGCGCCGGACTATCTGGCTGGCATTCTGAAATCGGTGAAGACCATCGCGATGGTCGGTGCGAGCGCCGACCGCACGAAATTCTCCTATGGCGTTCTGCGGGTTCTGCATGAGACCGGCTACGACATGATCCCGGTCAATCCGACACTCGCTGGCCAGGAGATCCGGGGGTTACCGGTGTACCCGTCGCTCGCCGACATCGATCGGCCCGTGGATATGGTCGAGGTGTTTCGCCGGCCCGAGGATCTGCCGGAGATCGCCCGCGAGGCCGTTGAGATTGGCGCCAAGGTGCTGTGGGGGCAGATCGGCGTGCGCAACGACGAGGCCGCTCGGATCGCCGAGGATGCCGGACTGAAGGTCGTCATGAACCGCTGCCCAAAGATCGAGCTGTTCCGCCCGTTCTGGAAACCCCGGCTCAATCAGGAGATCTAGCCGGGCTTACGCCGCGATCGCGTCGGGGATAAAGACCGAATCCGCGTCATGACGAATGCCGGCGCGCAGACAGAATGCCGGGCGTAGCAGTTGCTCGGCGGTTACCGAGGCACCGGTGTTGTCCGACAGTTTAAACCGACCCGTCTCCATGGAGAGGACGCTGATATCCGCCTCCATGCCGAGTCCGAGAGTGCCGATCTCGTCTTCCATCCTCAGCATTTTGGCCGGGTTCGAGGTTACCATCGCGACCACCCGATCCAGCGGCACGCCCAGATGGATCAGCTCCGACATGGCGATGGTGAGATTAAACGGCGCCACGCCGAAGAACGGGTTCTCGCCCCGGATCTTGTCATCCCCGGCATCCGGCACCGAGACGTTATAGCCATGCATGTCCGCGCCGAGCGTGTCGGGGATGATGCCCGCGTCGATGATCCGCTGGGCCGCGTCGAAGCTGAAATGCGAGCCGTGACCAACATCCACCAGCAGCCCGCGTTCGTCGATCGCTTGCTGGAGGATAGGGTGAATCTCCCCGCTCTCGGAGACGAAGCCGCCGGGGTGCCGGGTGAAGGGATGCGCCAGGATGTCGCCCGGCTTCATGACCGGGATCAGCTCGCGGATCAGCTCGTCGGCATCGGGAATGCGGCCTGAATCATCGGTCGGCCAAAGCTGGCCCAGATGGATATAGAGCGGCAGGTCGGTGGCGGTGGCGATCTCCTGGCCGAGCTTGATGACCTCAAGCCCCCAGCGCGATTGCCCGCCGATCTCGGCATGGGCCTTGATCCCCTTCACGAGATCCAGGTTCTCCTTCGCAACCCGCACGGTGTGCTCGACATTGACGCCGGTGGGGCCGTAGAGATCGGGATAGAGATGGCCCTCCATGCCGCCAACCAGATAGGCGGAGATGAAGGCGATGCAGCGGCTGGCGGACGGTTCGGCGATGAAGTTACGAAACCCGCCGAAGGTCATGCAACTCGGCCCTCCCTGATCCACCAGGGTCGTCACGCCGGAGCGCACGCCCACGAGATCCGGCTCCAGCCCGAACTTGCCGGTTACATGATGATAAACATGGGCGTGGGTGTCGATCATGCCGGGAGTGACGAGCTTGCCCGCCGCGTCGATACGTTGGAGCGCCTTGGCCTCTTTCAGGCTCGGCTCGACGGCGGCGATCTTGCCGTCGCGCACCCCGATATCATAGGCGCCATCCAACCCGGCCTTGGGGTCGATCAGTCGGCCATTCTCGATAATGGTCTCCATCGGCGCGTTGCTCATTGGTGCTCTCCCCAGGTCTCGTCCCACGATCTTGATATTATGAGCGTTCCGGCTCGGGAAAACAAAAGTTGTCATCCCCGGTGTTATGGTGACACTCGGGGTGTGGTGAATTTCCGATCCGTTGAGGGGCGAGACATGGACGGCGATATAGGCGGAGGCGGCCCGGAAGGATTCGGGATCGGGGCCCGGGCGACGCGGCGCGAGGATCATCGCCTGCTGCACGGCAAGGGCCGTTTTGTCGGCGACATCAAGTTGCACGGCATGCTGGAAATGGCGTTCCTGCGCAGCCCCCTCGCGCATGGCCGTATCTCCGGGATCTCCAAACCCGATAACGCGCGGGGGCTTGTCTTCACCGCCGCTGATCTGACGGGCGTGAAGGGCATTCGCGCCGATTCCGCGCTGCCGGGGTTCAAAAGCTCGACCCAACCAATCCTCGCCGACACGAAGGTCCGCCATGTTGGAGAGCCGATCGCCGCGTGTCTGGCCGAGTCGCGCGCCAAGGCCGAGGATCTGGCGGAAGAAGTGCGGGTTGATTTCGAAGAGATCGCGGCGGTCCATGACCTGAGAAAGGCCCGCGATTCCTCGGCGCCGCTGCTACATGACGATTGGGGCGAGAACGTCTTTTTGGAGAGCGCCGTCGATACCGAATTCGAGACGGCGATCCAGGGCGCGGCCTCGGTCGTTACCCGGCAGTATCAGACGGCGCGGCAATGCATGGCGCCGATCGAGGGGAGAGGCCTCGTCGCGGTCTGGGACCGCACGCTCGAGGTACTGACCCTGCATTCCGCGACCCAGATGCCGCATATCGTGCGCACCGGTCTCGCCGGCTGTCTTGGTCTCGATCATGGTCAGATCCGGGTGATCGCGCCGGATGTCGGGGGTGGCTTCGGCTACAAGGGCATTCTGCTGGCCGAGGAGGTGTGCGCCGGGTTCCTGGCGATGACCCTGGATCGGCCGATCCGCTGGCTCGAGGATCGGAGAGAGCATCTGACCGGCGGGGCGAATTGCCGCGAGCATTACTATGAGGTCACCGGCTACGCGGCGGCGGATGGCGAGTTGCTTGCCGTGGATTGCTCGGCGATCGTCGATGCCGGCGCCTATTCCGCCTATCCGTTCTCGGCTTGTCTTGAGTCGGCTCAGGTCGCCAGCATTCTGCCGGGGCCCTACAAGATGCGTGGCTATCGCTGCAAGACCTGGTCGGTGGCGACCAACAAACCGCCGATCCTGCCGTTTCGTGGGGTCGCGCGCACCGGGGTTTGCTTCGCCATGGAGTCGATGATGGACGCGCTGGCCCGCGACCTCGGCATGACACCCGAGGCGATCCGCGAGCGCAATCTCGTCGAGGCGGCGGAAATGCCGTTCACCAACATCACCAATAAGTATTTCGACAGCGGTGACTACCAGGAGGCCCTCGCCCGGGCGGTCGAGGCTATCGATATCAAGGGAATTCGCGCGGAACAGAAGACTCAAGGAGGACGGTCGCGGATCGGCGTCGGCCTTTCGGTGTTCTGCGAGCAGGGCGCGCACGGCACCTCGGTCTATCATGGCTGGGGCATTCCCATGGTCCCGGGCTTCGAGCAGGCAACCGCGCGCCTGACCCCGGATGGCGGGCTTGAGCTTCGGGTCGGTGTGCACAGCCATGGCCAGGGGCTGGAAACCAGTCTGGCGCAGATCGCCCATGATCGCCTCGGCATCGCGCCGGACAAGATCAAGGTGGTGCACGGCGACACCGCCTATACGCCGTACTCGACGGGAACCTGGGGCTCGCGCTGCATCGTCATGGCCGGCGGCGCGGTTGCCGCGGCCTGCGACGCGCTGGCCGAGCGCATCAAGGGGATCGCCGGACATCTTTTGCAGGGAGAGGCCGACGCGGTGACGTTGTCGGGCGGCCAGGCGATGATCGGTTCCGCCGCCGTCAGTGTCGAGGAAGTCGGGCGTACCTGGTATCTGAAACCTCAGCTTTTGCCAGAGACGGTTGACCCGAGGGGCCTGGAGGCCACCGAGGGCTACAAGACCACCCAGGACACCGGAACCTTCTCCTATGCCTGTCACGCGGTGAAGGTCCGCGTCGATCTGGATCTCGGACATGTGGAACTGCTGGATTACGTGATCGTCGAGGACGCGGGCACCATGATCAACCCGGCGATCGTCGACGGACAGGTGCTCGGCGGCGCGGTGCAGGGGATCGGCACCGCCTTGCACGAGGAAATGCCCTTCGACGCCTCGGGACAGCCGCTGGCCTCGACCTTGGCGGATTATCACCTCCCGGTGGCTAGCGACATGCCGCCGATCCGTCTCATTCACATGGAAACCCCATCGCCGCTCAGTCGCTTCGGCCAAAAGGGGATCGGCGAGAGCGGGGCCATCGGTCCGCCCGCCGCGATCGCCAATGCCGTCAATGACGCGCTTGCCGAGTTCGGGGCCGAGATCACCCAGGTCCCGATGACGCCGGAGCGGGTGCTCGCCGCCTTGTCCAACGCCGGAGGCGGGTCATGAAGCCGGTCGCCTTTGATCACCAGTTCCCGGCAAGCCTGTCCGACGCGATCGAGAGCTTCGGGGAGGGCGGTGCGTCGCTGATGGCGGGAAATCAGTCGCTCGGCCCGATGCTGAACCTGCGTCTCGCCCGCCCGGAAAAGCTGATCGACCTTGCCTCGCTCTCGGATTTACGCGCGGTCGAGGAAACCGGGACCCTTGTCCGGCTCGGCGCGCGCATCACCCATGCGGAGATCGAGGATGGCGAGGTGCCGGACCCGACCGGCGGTTGGCTGCGCGAGGCGGCGGGCCATATCGCTTATCGAGCGGTCCGCAACCGCGGCACGATCGGAGGCAGCCTGTGCCACGCCGACCCCGCCGCCGATTGGGTGATCGTCATGACGACCCTCGGCGCGACGACGATTTTGCAAGGACCTTCGGGAGAACGTCGGGTTCCGATCGAGGATTTCATCATCGGCCCCTATCTCACTGTGTTGGAAGTGGGCGAGATCCTAACCGCCGTTGAGATCGCCAAGCCCGGTGCCGGCGCCCGTTGGGGCTATTGGAAATATGTCCGGCAAGTCGGCGACTTCGCCAAGGCCAGCGCGGCGGTTCATATCGACCCGGCCCGTGGTGTGAAACGATGCGTCGTCGGCGCACTTGGTCGCCAGCCGCTGGTGCTGGCTGAAAGCGAGGCGGTCCTGGATGGATCGATGTCGGTCGCGGAAACGATCAAGGGCGCTCTGCCGGACCGATCGGGCACCAGTCTGGCCCAGCATGTGGTGGCGCTTGAGCGTGCGATCGCACAAGCCATGAGCGATGGTGGGGCGTCATGAACGAGCGAGACATAAGCTTCACCCTCAATGGCCAGGCAGTCAGCGCCGCCGCGGAGCCGCGCGCGCATCTCGCCGACTTTATCCGCGAGGAATTGCTGCTCACGGGTACCCATATCGGCTGCGAGCAAGGCGTCTGTGGCGCTTGCACGGTGTTTGTCGACGGGCGGCCCACGCGATCTTGCATCACGCTTGCCGCGTCTTGTGAAGGCGCCGATGTTCGGACCGTCGAGGGATTTGACGACGACCCGCTGATGAAGCGGATACGCGAGGCGTTTTCGACCCATCACGGGCTGCAATGCGGTTATTGCACGCCGGGCATGCTGACCACCGCCTATGACATCGCGCGCCGACTGCCCGATGCCGACGCGACGCGCATCCGGCGGGAATTGTCCGGAAACCTCTGTCGCTGTACCGGTTATGCCGGGATTGTCGCGGCGATTGAGGATGTACTCTCCAAGGGGGCGCCCGCCGCCGAACTCTTGCCGATGTCGAGATCAACGCCGGCGGGATCAGTCTTGAAAACGCGGCATGACAAAGAGCCGTCCGCGCCGGCCCCGGATAATGGCCGAACAACTGGCGCGGAAGAGGGGCTTGAGGCGATCTCGCTCGATGACGCGACCAAACTGACGCGGTCGCTTTCCCTTGCCGTGAGCGGACAGGAAGCGTGGGCGGTTCTCTCCGACCCGGAGCGGGTGATTACCTGCGTGCCCGGCGCCAGTCTCACCAGCGCCGCCGAAGCGGGCGCTTTGGTCGGCCAGATCCTGGTCGCCGTGGGTCCGATCAAGGCGACATTCCAGGGACGCGGCTCGGTAACCTTCGATGTGGAAAACAAGTCCGGACGCCTGGTTGGCAGGGGGCGCGATACGGTCTCCCGCACGGGCCTGGAAGGTAGCCTCGCCTTTACCCTTCACGAAGACGGGTCGGGAGAATGCCGGCTGGATCTGGATATGCGTTACCGCTTGGCCGGTCCGCTTTCGCAGTTCGGTCGCCCGGAACTGGTGGCCGAAATCGCCGACCGCCTGCTCCAACAGGTCGGCGCGGCCATCGAGCGCGAGGCGCGCGGGGAGCCCGCGCCCTCCGGCGACGGCGCTCCGACCTCGCTGAACGGGTTGGCGTTGTTGGGCCACGTCATAAAGGCGATGGTCCGGCGGATGTTCGGCGGGTCCTAGAAACGCGAAGTCATCATGCTGCCGTTGGCTCGCCCGGGCGTCTTTTCGTCGGCGCGATGCTCGTGCTAGCGTTTTTTTATCTAGTTTCCGGGACGCGCGCATGGAGTGGTATCCGAAACGCCGGTTTGGTGACCTCGCCGACGAGATGGCGGCGCGGTTTCCCGATGCGGAAGCCTTGGTTGATGGTGACCTGCGTCTGACATTCACCGAGCTCGCGGCGCGGATCGATGACGCGGCCAAACGTCTGATCGCCGCCGGCGTCGCGTCCGGAGAGAACGTCGCGCTCTGGCTCAACAATCAAGCGGAATGGATGTTCATCGCCTTCGCGGTGCAGAAGATCGGGGCCGTGTTGGTGCCGTTGAACACTCGGTTTCGCACCCGGGATATCGCCTATGTACTGGGCCAATCGGATAGCGTGCTGCTGATCACCCACGATGTCTCGGGGCCGGTCGGGTATCTTGATATGGTACGCGAGGCCGTGGATTTGCCGGCTCAAGGGACCGCCGTTTCGGACACTCGGTTCCCCCATCTGCGTGCCGTGATCATCGTTGAAGACGACGGGCCCTCGAAGTCACGCCCCGGCGTCGTTTCCTGGAATGATCTCGTCGAGCCGGGCAAGGCGGTCGCGGATGAGACCCTGTCCGAACGCGCGAACCGCGTTGATCCGGATGCCGTCACCTTCATCATGTACACTTCGGGTACCACCGGCTTTCCCAAGGGAGTGATGCATAGCCACAAGCTGATCCGCAATGTCGAGGAACGCGGCTTTCGCATGGGGATCACCCCCAATGACGTGATCCTCAACTATCTGCCGCTGTTTCACGCCTTCGGTTATTCCGAGGGTGCGCTGATGTCGCTGGTGACCGGCGCCAAGCAGGTTCTGACCCGAAGTTTCGACCCCGATGAATGCCTGGATCTGATCGCCGGGGAACGGGCGACGTTGATCCACGGTTTCGAGGCCCATATGAAGGGCCTGACCGAGGCGCAGGAGATTCGCCCGCGTGACTTGTCCAGCCTGCGATGCGGGATCTTCGCCGCCGGCATGCTAAGCGCGACCCCGATCACCACGCGGGGGGCTCGGGTGTTGGCTCCACTCACCAATATCTCCGGCTTTGGGATGACCGAGACCTGGATTGGTGTCGCGCTCTGTTCGATCGATGATGACGCCTATCATCGCTGCGAGACCTCCGGTTATCCCAGTTTCAGCTACGAGATCCGGGTCGCCGACCCCGATACCAACGCCGAGACCGGAGTTGGAGAGCCGGGAGAGCTCCAGGTGCGTGGCTACAGCCTGATGCTGGGTTATTACAACAAGCCCGAGGACACCGCCGCCAGCTATACCAATGACGGATGGTTCAAGACCGGTGACACGGTGATGTGGCTGGAGCGTGGCTATATACGCCTGGTCGGTCGGCACAAGGACATGCTCAAGGTCGGCGGCGAGAACGTCGATCCCATGGAGACCGAGGCGCTTCTGCTGGAGCATCCCGAGGTTCATCAGGTCGCGGTGGTCGGTCGCCCGGACGCCGCGATGAGCGAAGTCGCCGTTGCCTATATCGAGCGCGCGCCCGGCTCCGGTCTTACCGAGGAGGCGGTGATCGCGTTCTGCCAGGGCCAGGTGGCGAGTTTCAAAATCCCGCGTCACGTGGTCTTCGTGGACGCCTTTCCGATGACCGCGTCGGGTAAGATCCGCAAGGCAGATCTGCGCGAAGACGCGGTGGACCGTTTCAAGACTTCCAAGGAGACGACCTCATGAGATTCGGAGCCATGATCGCGCCGAACATCTCCGACTGGCGGATGTTCAAGGAACTCGAGGAGATGGGCTACGACGCCGCCTGGGCGCCGGACTCGCAGATGATCTACTCCGATTGTTACGCCGTGCTGGCGTTGGCGGCGGCGAATACCTCGCGTATCCGGCTCGGCACAGGCGTTGCGATTGCGCCGACCCGGCTGGCGCCGGTCACGGCCCATTCGATCGCCAGCATCAATCAGCTCGCGCCGGGGCGTGCCTTCCTGGCACTGGGGACCGGCCATACCGCGATGCGGGTGATGGGCATGGACCCGATGAAGGTCGGCAAGTTCCGCGAGTATCTGAGGGTCGTTCGGGCGCTCCTGCATGGTGAGGAGGTGGATTTCACCCTCGACGGCGAGACCCGCGACATCCGCTTTCTGCATCAGAAAGAGGGCTTCGTGAATGTGGAACAGCCGGTCGAGATCCATGTTGCCGCCGATGGCCCCTTGGCGCTAAAGGCGGTCGGAGCCTTTGGCGATGGCCGGATCTGCTCGCACAATCAATCCAAGGCGCATCTCCAGCATAGCCTGGAGAAAATGAGAGAGGGCGCGGCGGCGGTTGGGCGCGCGCTGCCGGATCCGTTCCCCACGACGGCGCTGACCTATGCCTGTGTGTTGAAACCCGGTGAGAGCATAACCTCGGACAGGGTGATCGACGAGATCGGCTCCATGGCCGTCGCGACCTTGCACTACTGGTGGGAACTTTACCAGATGAACGGCGATACCAGCACCATCGCCCGTAGCTGTCAGAGCCTGTGGGAGGAGTATCTCGCCTTTACCGAGGCAATGGAGACACCGCTGGAGAAGCGTTACCAGCAGATCCATCTCGGCCATTGCGCCTGGACGGTGCCGGAGGAGCGTCGCTTCGTGACCGAAAACCTGATCCGCGCGACCGGCGGTCTTGTCGGCACGCCGGACGAGATTATCGACATGATCCGCGAGCGCGAGGCGATGGGGCTGCGGGAGATCGCGCTCCTACCGGCGGCGGCCACCGCGCGGCGCAATCTTGATGACTTCGCCAAACAGGTTATGGCGCGGTACTGAGGTTGCGGGAGATCCCGTCTTCCCCCGCCTTCCCCCGCCTTCGCGAGGGCAAGCGCGAGGACGACGGAGAAAGATTTTTGCCGAATAACAGCCCGTGAAGGCGTGAGCCCGGGTCACGTCTGATCGCGGGCAAACGCGCGTGCTGTTGTTCGTCCGGCCATCAACGGAACAAGCTACGTCAATCCGGTTGGGATGGTTGTCGTCGGGAAAGGCGATCTATTGCGGACTCAGATATTAGCTCGTTATCGCATCACGGATTGACCTAATTCGAAAATATAAATACCGTTATATTGATAAAGAACGACCATGGATGCGGATACTGTATAGAAATTCCTAATCTAACGTTCGGTTTCCGGATGATTGCAATTGGAGGAGGATGCCATGCCAGCTTCGATGGATAACGGGATTTCACGTCGCGCGACCTTGAAAGGCATGGCGATTCTGGCGGGGACCGCGACGGCGGTGTCGGTTGCGCCGATGCTGGTGTCGGCGGCGAACGCATCGGGGGTGTTTTCCGATCCGGACATCGCCAAATCGGCGCTGAACAACCCGGGATGGGTCAGCGCCTACAAGGATTTGATGGCTGAATGCGTGCCGGATTTCGACCGCTCGCTTCTGGATGGGATCGAGCATCTCTATGTGCTGAACTGCGAGACTCGCGGCCTCCCCCTGGATAACGGTGTTCTTCTGAACGCCAACACGATCCTGAGCGAGGACAACCTCTACAAGGGCACCGACACCGACCGGGCGGTGGCGCCGACCATGACCTTTACCCGAGGGCGGACCCAGGGCGTGCTCTTCGGTAACACGATGGTTAACTGCGGCACCTCCGACGGCACCGTTTCGAATTACACCCCCCATGGCTACACAGTCGTGAACCTGCACACCCACGGCTTGCATGTATCGCCGAACACGCCGCAGGACAATGTGTTGATCCAGATCACCCCGGTCGCCGCGGCGCTCGGCCAATTCAACGCCAAGAACGTGGTCTGTGGCGGCGATGTTTATGCCGGTTCCTTTCCGTATTACTACAGTCTGCCGGCGGATCATCCGGTCGGCACCTTCTGGTATCACCCGCACAAGCACGGCAGTGTCTCGGCGCAAATGGCCGTCGGCATGGCCGGTGCGCTTATCGTGCGCAGCAACGGCGCGGGCGACGAGGATATCGACGATATCCTGGCCGCGGCCCCCTACAACATCACCGAGGCGGATGAGCGCATCCTGGTGCTGGAAAGCATCAATTACTATCCCACGACCGCCGACCCGAGCGTCGCGGTGTTCGATGCGCAACAATACTATTACGGCGCGCCGAGCGACGGTTGCACCCCGCATGGAGACATCGCCCAAATCTTCGCGGTCAACGGTATCTCCCAACCGACAATAACCATGCGACCCGGTGAAATTCAGCGTTGGCGCATCATCAACACGGCGGTGGGACAGACTTTCGTACCGATGTTCCAGTCCGCCAGCGGCGCGACACTCCCGACGGTCCATGCCCTGGCGACGGACGGTATCACCCTGCCGCCGCCCTCGTTGGGCGGAGATGATAACGCCCCGTATTTCGAGATCGATTATTCGCTGACCACCGCGGATGGTTCGAAGTACTGGACGACCGCGGAGATTATTACGGTAACCGCCGGACAGCGCCTGGACATTCTGGTGCAAGCGCCGACAACCCCGGGCGAGTATACCTTCGTCGGCGCCAAAGACGGCGACGCGCCATCCGTCGCTGTCGCCGGCGGCCTGACCGCGACGACCTTGCTGACGGTGATTGTCGAAGGCGATGCGCGAGCCGATCAGACGCTTCCGACCCTAAAGACCTATCGCGATCCCCGCATCAAGCGGCCAACCGCGGTCGTGCCGCCGGCCGACGGCAAGGCGACCCAGGACATCAACTATGCCTCGGTTACCCCGGACCCGCCGGCGCAACCGGCGTCGTTCCTGATCAATGGCGAGTATTTCGAGCAG
>JADHLJ010000039.1 GCA_016780745.1 Alphaproteobacteria bacterium
AAGACCAGTCATCAGGACATTTGCGACAGCCTGGAACTCTTCGCCAAGGAAGTGATGCCGGAATTCCACGAGCGCCAACCCGAGCAAGACGCCTGGAAGGCCGAT
The DNA here is from genome assembly GCA_016780745.1 of Alphaproteobacteria bacterium. Taxonomy (GTDB): domain Bacteria; phylum Pseudomonadota; class Alphaproteobacteria; order Thalassobaculales; family Thalassobaculaceae; genus JADHLJ01. Next base: position 106 of record JADHLJ010000039.1, read on the forward strand.
GTGATGAGCCGCCGCCTGGTGCTCGAGGACATCGACACCGAGGGCTACAACATCTTCAGCCACCAGAACAAAGACATCGTGCGGCTCAGCCCGGATGAGCTGAAGGCGATGATGGCCGCCAAGGAAGCCGCCGGCGTGGGTGGTGACGACTGAGGTGTCGGGGGATTGACGGCGCCGCGGAACCGATGAAAGTGGAGGCCGAGCTTCTCCAGCCAACCACACCGGACAACCAAATCACTCCAATCTCGTCGTACCGGCGGCTACCGTTGAGAAATCGAGGGTCTAGCGTGGGATGAAGAAAACAGCGACGAGGCCATCCTCAAAAAAAACGGCGGCTTCAGGGCCGCCGTTTCTAACTTTTCATTAGGACTTTCGTCCTAAACGGCGATGTCCAGTTGAGTGCCGCGATTAGGATCGAACGGCGTTGGCAGCTGCTGGTCCTGGCTGGCAAGCTCGTTTCTGATCTCGGCGCGCTGCTCCGCGCCGTCATCCTCGGGCCCGGCCACTTGATTCACATTGGCGGCTGTCGCTGTCTGCGTGGCCGCACCACCTTGGTCCTCGCCGACCGGGGGTTGCGCGGCCGCGGCGCTACGTTGCTCCGCGCGATCGATATCGGCCGCGCGATTGAACTCGTCCCGCTCTTCGGTTTGAAGGCCGGCTACCGCGTTGTTCGGTCCGAGACCACGGATACTCGCGGTTCCCGCCGGATCAACCTGACCAATGGCTACCATGGGCTCTACTCCGAGCTGAATACGTTCCTAGAGATCTAGCCGTTCGAGGCACTGATTTCAATGAGATTCGCGACTCCGGCGAGTCGAGGCGTCAGGATGACCGACCCGAGACGAAGGCGCGCATGTGAAATCCCGCCTGATCGGCTCCCGGAAAGGCCGATTGGCCGACGGGACAAGCGTGGCGCGCCCGGCATCCGGACGTCATGCAAATTTGGCCTTCCGGGGTTTCTAGATGGGCCACGCAGGCATCAACCCGATAGTCGTTTCGCTGGAATGCGTCTACTGGACAGGCGGATAGGCAAGGTTGGTTCTCGCAGTGATCGCAGAGGCTTTCCGTTGCCTCGTGCCGAGGAACTTCTATGACCATGGGGAACAGCAAAGCGCCGCGATAGCCGTGCCACAAACCCCATGTTGGATGGATCAACAGGCCGAGCGGCGAGGGAAAAACGGGCTCGGCGCGCATGGCCCAACGCTGGAACGGCGCGAAGGGCGGGCCGTCGGAGGGCATCGCGACATCGGCGTCGTGTTGCGCCGCGACGCGTTCCAAAATGGCGTGGCTCCAGCGGTCGAGAGGGTCCGGATCCGTTGGTTGCTTTCGGCTGAAGGCTTGCCACATCGAGGGGCCGGCATTTCCGACCATGATCACGGTTCGGGCCGCGCGGCCATCTCGCAGATCCGGCGCTTGATCGCTTTCGCGAGTGCTGAACCCACCACGCGCCAGCAAGCCTGATTCGCGCAGGTCGTGGGAAATCGCGTCATACAGCTCGCTGGCGATGGACATTCTCCTTCCGAAACGCGACGTCGCTTGAAAGGCTTGGGCGTATTTTTACCTTACCGGTGAAGTATTTATATGGTCATAACCGCGTTTTCCGTTCTAACCTATTTCCGACAGGCGGCGGTTGGATTGCTCAGAACCGTCGCTTAATGATAATGCGGCAAAGTCGGGGCGTTGTTCGCGGCGTCCTGCCATCAGAGAAATCCGCTGGATGTTCGACGATCCCGGCGACGTTCCCCTGCAGATTGATTTCGTGCTGGTCCCGAATTTTTCGATGATGGCCTTCACCTCGGCGGTGGAGCCTCTGCGTTCGGCGAATCGCATGGCCGGACGCACGCTTTATCAGTGGCGCATCCTAAGCCGCGATGGTGATCCGGTCGCGGCCAGCAATGGGATCGAAGTGCTTACTTACGGTTCCGTCGCCTCGGTCGAGCGCTCCAAGGTCGCCTTGTTGGTTTCCGGTATCGATGTACAACTCTACGAGGACGAGAAAATCTTCGCGTTCATGCGGCGAATGGCGCGGCAGGGCGCGGTGATCGGCGCGCTCTGCACCGGCTCGCATTTGTTGGCGCGGGCCGGGTTGCTGGACAACCGGCGCTGTACGATCCATTGGGAAAATCTTGGCGGTTTCGTCGAGGAATTTCCCGAGGTCGAGGTCACCTCGGATATTTACGAGATAGACCGTGATCGCGTGACCTGTTCGGGCGGTACGGCCGCGCTCGACATGATGCTCCATCTGATCGGACGGCAGCACGGTCAGGCGATCGCCAATGATGTTTCGGAGCAATTCATCCATGATCGCATTCGCGAACCGCATGATCATCAACGCATGGAGCTTCGGGCCCGGCTCGGGGTCAGTCATCCGAAACTGATCGCCGTGATCAGCGACATGGAAGGCAATCTCGAGGAACCGCTAAGCCAGACCGAGTTGGCGCAGCGGGCCAATCTGTCGACCCGTCAGTTGGAGCGGCTGTTTCGTAAATATCTGGGCGCGACGCCGACCCGCTACTATCTCAACCTGCGCCTGCAACGGGCAAGGCAGCTATTGCTCCAGACCACCATGTCGATTCTCTCGGTGGCCTTGGCCTGCGGGTTCGTCTCCGCCAGCCATTTTTCGAAATGCTATCGCGAGTGCTTCGGCAAAACGCCGCGCGCGGAACGCGCCGTGCGACACGGAACGCCGGGTTCGGTTTCCGAGGACGCGGTGGCGATCGGCTGAGGTTTTGGCGCGGGACCTCTTCCACCGAGTTCCTTAGGGAACCTCTGATATCGACGCCAGCTGGCTTTCCGGCGACGCGGTCTGGCCACCGGCCTTGACCACCGCTTGCTCCAGATCACGCGCCGGACAGAGGCCCAGCAGGACCGGATGGCGGGCGGTGATGTTCTGGGAATTCCAGTGGGTGCGGTCGCGGACCTTGTTGATCGTGTCCTTGGTGGTGCCGACCAGCTTGGCGACCTGGGGATCCTTCAACTCGGGATGATGCTTTAACAGCCAGGCGATGGCGTCGGGCTTGTCGCCGCGCTTGGCGATGGGCACGTATTTCGGCCCCTTGTTCTTGGTCGCCGGCTTGGGAAGGTTGCTCTTCTGCATCTCCATCCGGAGAGCCGGATCCTGGGCGCAGCGATCGATCTCCTCGCGGGTGACCTGGCCGTTGGTGACCGGGTCGAAACCCTGCATGCCGGTGCTAACCTCACCATCCGCGATCGCCTGCACCTCTAGCGCGTGCAATTGACAGAAGTCGGCGATTTGATCGAAGGTCAGGGCGGTATTGTCGATAAGCCAGACGGCGGTCGCCTTGGGCATTAGCGGTTGTGTCATCACGTCTCCTTTTCCGCCGTCAAGCGGCCTTCTCGTTGGCGGACCATCACGGGATCTTGTTGATGGGGAAATTTTTGTTATGGCAGGGGTATATAAGGAAATTGTCGCTCTTGTTCAAACACCAAACGACGCGGCCGAGGGAGCGCCCTCGCGCGTGGCTGAATAAGCTAAGGAACAGATCATGGATATCGAGGATCTCGAACCCCGCAATACACCCACCAAGCCCAAGGATCTCAGCGGCTGGAATATAGAGGATCTCGAGGAATATGTCGAAAAAATGCACGCGGAAATCGAGCGCGCCCAGGCGATGATAGACTCCAAGCGGAATGTAAGTTCCGCCGCCGACGCCCTTTTCAAGCGCTGACGCCAGCGCTACTCACAACGCCATGCCACGGCGAGAAAGAACGGATCCATGCAAGAGTCGGTGTTTTTCGAGGATTTATCGGTGGGTGACGTATTCGATAGTGCGTCGAAAACCATCACCGAGAGCGAGATCATTGATTTTGCGTGGAAATACGATCCACAACCCTTTCACATCAGCAAACCCGACGCCGAGGCATCGATGTTCGGGGGATTGATCTCCAGCGGCTTCATGACCATCGCGACGACGTTCCGGCTGTTCTACCAATCCAATGCCTTTAAGGAATCCGGCGCCGGTGCTCACGGTATCGATAACATCCGCTGGATCAAGCCGGTCCGCCCCGGCGATACTATCCGAGCGACGATGGAGGTCTTGGAACTCAAGGAATCCAAATCCCGTCCGGAAATCGGCAATGTTCGTGTCCGAACCTCGACCGTTAATCAGGACGGAGAGGTGGTCATGACGATGGAAACCCCGTGGATCGTGAAGCGACGTCCATCCTAAGCGGACGTAATCGATAGGCGCTCGAATTTGGGTCTCTTTGTCGCGGCTAGGTTTATTCGGCTTTGGCCGGACGCGATAACGAGCGTAGACTTTGTTTTAATATTTTATTGGCAAGATGCCGGTAGTGGCGTTGCGCGATTGTGTAAGGGGGTATTCTTGCTGAACCGCGTGCCGCCCTGGATATCCGACCACGAAGGAGATCGCGGGCCCGAATAGCCTGTGCCATGAACCAGCTCGCTCCAAAAAAAGACAAGATCGTCGAAGCCCCGGCAAGCGAACCGGCGCCATCACCACGCCGTGGGCGTCGGTTGTTCGCAGTGGCGCGCGCGATACTATTGCTGACTCTTCTGGCCGCGATGGTTGCTTGGGCGGTGCAATGGGCCCGGACTTCGGTGCTTTTCGTGCATGAGACCGACGCGCGGATCATGGCGGATCTGGTCTCCGTGAGCAGTGAAGTGGACGGACGTCTCACCGAGTTACGGGTGCGCGAGGGCGATCGCGTGATCAAAGGTCAGACTCTGGCGGTGATCGACGGCAGATCCGTCGCCATGGCGCTTGACGAAACCAAGGCGGAGCGAGACACCGCTTGGGCTGAACTGGCGCGGGTTGAGGCCGAGACCCAGATGATCACGGTGCAGACCGAATCTCGCATCAAGAGTGAACGCTCCAAGCTTGTGGTTGCCGAAGCCAATCAGACCGTTTTCGCGCATGAATTCGGTTTCGCGGAGAACGATTTTCGGCGCATTGAAAAGCTCGCGAAATCGGGGGCGGTATCCACGTCTCGGTTGGAACGCGCGCGCACGGATTTCCTGAAAGCGCGACAGGAGTTGCAGAAAGCCGAGGCTGAAGTAACCACCGCCCAAGCCCAGCTCGACGAGGTAACGGCGGATCGCGCGCGCCTGATGGTCAAGAAAGCCGAGCACGCGGAGTTGGAGGCACGCTTGGCCGAGATCGAGGCAAGGATCGCGCGGCAAAATGTCGATCTCGCGGACCGGACGATCGTAAGCCCGATCAATGGCGTGGTCGGCCAGACCTTCGCCAAGGCGGGTGAGTATCTTTCGGAAGGAAAACGGATCCTCGTACTTCACGACCCGGATCAAATCTGGGTCGAGTCCAATATCCGTGAAACCGAGGTCGGGCGCCTCAAGGTCGGATTGCCGGTTCGTGTCGAGGTCGATGCTTATCCCGACATTGGGTTCGAGGGCAAGGTCGCGCGGATCGGCGATGCCGCGACCAGTCAGTTCGCGTTGCTGCCCAGGATCAACGATTCCGGAACCTTCACCAAGATAACCCAACGTATCGAGGTTCGGATCGACCTGGAGCCGGGCGACGCCGAGCTCAAGCCCGGAATGATGGTCGAGATTTTCGTCGACGACGGGGCCGGCGGTGGGTTCTGGTCATGGCTTCGGTAGCGACGTCGCCGCCAACCCAAAAGCCTGTCAACAAGGCCGGTGTTACCATCACGGCGATGTTGGCGATGATCTCGATGATCATGTCCTCGACCATGGTCAACGTCGCGATCCCCGATATCATGGGCGCCTTTGGCATCGGCCAGGACGAGGCCCACTGGATTTCCACCGGATTCCTGGCGGCGATGACCGCTGGGATGCTCCTCAATGCCTGGCTGGTGACGAATTTCGGCCCGCGAAATGTTTTTATCGGTGCCCTGGCGGTGTTCTCCGTCGCCGCCTTCGCCGGACAATACGCGCCGACCTTCGGCGGCATCGTCGCCGCGCGTTTCTTGCAGGGCCTCTGTGCCGGACTGATACAGCCGCTCGCCATGAGCACGGTGTTCCTCGCATATCCGCCGAATGAGCGGGGCGTGGCGATGGGGTGGTTTGGCATGGGGATCGTCTTTGGGCCGACCATCGGACCGGTTCTGGGCGGAATGATCATCGACGCGGTGCATTGGCGTTTCGTGTTCGCCGCGCCGGTCCCGATCATGTTCGTCGCCGCCGGCCTGGCATCGGTCTTCATGCCCGGGCGCGATGAGACCACCACGCGCGCCTCGTTCAATCTGATCAGTTTCGTGCTGATCACCGTCGCCATCATGATGTTTTTGAACGGCATCACCACTGGCCAACGCGATGGTTGGGAGAGTACGTCCGTTTTTGGGCTGCTGTTCGGCTCAGCCTGCGCCCTCATCGTCTTTCTGGTTCGCGAGGTCAGCAGCGACGCACCGCTCCTCCAGCTCAAGCTGTTTCGATCGAGCACCTATGTCGCCTCGGCGGTGATTGGCTTCATCTTCGGCGCCGGTATGTTCGGGTCGCTCTATATCGTTCCGGTGATGGTTCAGACCGTGCAGGGGGTCACGGCGCTGAAGGCGGGGTTGATGCTGTTGCCTGGCGGTATCGTCTCGATGCTGGTCTTCCCGATCGCCGGCAAGCTCTCGACCATGGTCCCGCCGGTCTACACGATAGCCTTTGGTCTGATGGCGTTCGGTGTTTCCTGTCTGATGTTGGCGGGAAGCGGCATTTCAACCGCTTTCTGGACCATGGCGATCATGGTGGCCTTTGGCCGGGTCGGCTTGGGGTTGGTTGTGCCTTCCCTGAACCTAAGCGCCATGACGGCGGCCCCGCGCGAACTCGTGCCCTACGCGGCGGGGACGATGAACTTTATTCGATTGACCGGTGCGTCGATTGGCGTCAGCACCCTGGCGCTGATCATTGATGGGCGCATCAGCAGTCATGGTGATACCCTGCGCGCGACCCAAACGGCCGAAAATCCGGTGACGGCGGAGATGTTGACGGTCGTCGCGCAAAGGCTTGAGCCGACGGGGCTGACGGATCTGGAGCGCGCGGGCGCCGCGATGGATTATCTCCGGAACGCGCTGTCGCTAAAGTCTCACGAACTCGCGTTTCAGGACGGATACCTAGCGCTCGCGGCGCTTTTCGCGGTCGGCGTGGGAACCACTTTGCTGATGCTCAGGCGTTCCGCCAGGAGTTGAAAGCGCGTCAAAGTCGAGTGATCCAACGCCAAGACGCTGATCAAAAGTGATTTCCAAGCGGTGTGGATGGATTGTGGATAAGTAATACCACCATAGCGTGTTCTTGGTTTTAACTCATGTTTTCCAGCTATCATTATTGACTCGATTTTTCGACTCGGACGAAAGGTGATTTGCATCAAATTTAAGGCAAAAATCGCCTTGACCGATTGACGCCGAATCAACCATATTTGGGGTGCCTCTGGAATTTAGCCGCAATTGGCAGCGTGTCGGCTTGGGCCGATCCGGTGGTGATTCGGTTGGAAAAATCGAGAACTCGTGGGCTTATGCTACGTCTTTTGATCATTGTGCTGGTTGTGCTGGGAGGGGCTATTCGGCCCGCGACCGCGTTGTCGGACGAGTGGTCACGGGTGGTAATACAACTCGCGGACGCGGCCGGCATTTTATCCTCGCGCTCGTGTCGAGATGGAGAGCATGCGGGGCAGGCGGCGCAAGTTCTATCGCACTTGCTGAACCAAGCTTCGCAGAACAAACACCTGAACTATGCGGAGTGGCGCGAGTACCGTCGCAAATGGGTCATTCCGTCGATCCAAGCAACGCGCGGCTTAAGCCATTCGTCTCGGGACTGCGATGCTGCTCGAAAAGCGGTCGGAATGGTGATCGTTGACTGGAAGGTCCCCGAGGAAATCGCGACCCGTTCGGCATCCGCCGACCCCGTCGGAACGCCTGATGACGGTTCGCTTCCCGCGGGTCCAATATTGGGCGCCGCTAGTTCCGATAGGCTCCACGACCGAGCGTCCCAATAAGGACCAACGGGCTCGTTCCGAGAAAAATCAATCGAGTTCGGGTTTCTCGCCGTCCGGAAGCGGTAGGTGGAAGGTATTCAGGGTCATCGAGATCAGCGTGTAATAGCCCAGAATGCCGACCAAATCGACGACGCCGACATCACCGAACTCGGCCACGGCTTCCGCATAGGTCGCATCGCCGACCCGATGATCACGGTGCAGTTGGGTGGCGAAGTCATAGACGATACGCTCGGCGTTGCTGGTGAAGTTGGGGACTTTGCGCAGGCGGATCGCCTCGACCAGATCCGGGTCCAGTCCGGCGTCCAGACCGATACGCTTATGGGCGTACCACTCAAACTCGGCACCCCAGAAACGCCCGGTGACCAGGATGGCAAGCTCGCTAAGCTGGGTTGGCAGCGAGGTCTCATAGCGGCAGAACTGGCCAAGCCGCTGCGCCTTGTCGGCCAGGGCTGGGCTGGTCAACCAGACCTTGAGTGGTCCTTGGAGTTTGCCACGGGGGCCGGCCGCGATTTCGTCGGCGATGCGCCGCTGCTCTGGGTTCATTTCCTCGATGGGTAGGTCCTTGATACGCATTCTAGTGATCCTCGTGGGTCGGAAGTTTGGTTAAACTGGAAATCCAGGCTCGCGCCGCGGCATGCCGTTGAATTGATCGAGCATTCTTTCGCGCCAGGCGAAAACGGGATCGTCCTGTTCCAGCATCTTGAACCCGCTTACGCCCCGCGCCCACATAAAGGCACCGAACACGGCGTAATCGGCATAGCCAGGTGTCGAACCACCCAGATAGTCCCGCTCCCGTAGCGCCGCGCGCACGGGATAGAGCGTGGTTTTTAGTTGTTCCTTCGTCTCGTCGCGATTGGCAACGATCTCTTCCAAGGTCATCCCGAAACGTTTCTCCCGAGACTCTCGGAAATATGCCTGATCGTCCTCGTGAATAATATTGGGAATATCGGCTACGACACATCGCGCGACCAGAGGATGGAGTTGGCTGTCTACATAAGCCGCGGCCATTCGAGCGACGCCTTCGCTGGCCTCTCCGCCAAGCAGCGACGGCGCGCTTGGGTAAGCTTCGTCCAAGTAGCGAGCTATCTCCCAGCTATCGGACACGGTCTTCTCGCCGTCCACGAGGACTGGAACCAGATTTTGACCTGAAAACGCCAGTTTGTGTTTGTCCGAAAAGCGGACCAATTCAACCGTTGTGTCCGCCTCCAACCCCTTGTGGGCAAGCGACATTCTGGCGCGCCATCCAAATGGGCTGAATCTTCGCCCATTCAGGCCCGAAAGATCATAGAGGGTGATGGCCATGTCGGGGGTTTCCATTCAATCCATGTCGCGGCGTCGCGAAGACTAGACCACCATCATGGCCGAAGGAAATAGCAGGGAGCCGACGGGTTTATCGGATCGGGTCACACGATATCGAAAATGCCGGCGGTCACCGATGTAGGCGCGATACCGATTAGAGTCAGGGTGTGGCCGAGACCGAGGTCGAATGTCGCGTTCCCACCGCCGTCATCCTGCGCCAGCGTGACCATGTCGGCGCCTGACGTAATACCCGATCCGTTGATGTTTGATGTGATCTGGATGCGGTCGCCGTCATTGGCGGTGTAATCGGCGACGGTGTCGTCACCACCGTTGTTGGACACGACGAAACGGTCAATGCCTTCACCGCCAAACATGATGTCGTCGCCGCGATTGCCGAATAGCGAATCATTCCCGGAGTCGCCCGACAGGCGATCATCGCCTTGCCCGCCAAACAACTGGTCGTCGCCGAACCCGCCGATGATATCGTCCGCGGCGAGGTTCCCGTATAGAAAGTCATTACCGTCGGACCCGGAGACGACGTCCGATTCCTGCCCGCCATAGAGAATGTCGTCGCCGTTGTCGCCGACCAGCAGGTCGCTACCCTTGTTCCCGTAGAGCACGTCGTCGCCATCCGCGCCGCTTAGCGTATCCCGCCCATCTCGGCCCAACAGGAGGTCAATATCGCCGCCGCCGACCAGTGAGTCCTCGCCGACGCCGCCATCCAGCGTATCGCGGCTGGCTCCGCCATCCAGCGTGTCGTTCCCGTCTTCGCCATAGAGCTCGTCCGCGCCGCCGACACCGCTCAGCAGGTCGTTACCGCTTCCGCCGAATAATCCCTCCGGGACGTCGGTTCCCGTGAGGTTATCATTGCCGGAGCTTCCGGAGGGCCCCTGCCCGAAGCCGGTGATTTGCCCCGAATCATCGATTTGGAGAAACGTCGCGGCCTGTTGGCCCGATGGTGTTTGGATAACGCTCGAGCTGATGGTCATGCCGGAGAACGATCCGGTCAGGGTCAAGGTTCCCTGGGCGCCGATATTCAAGGTGGTCGTGCCGGCGTTGGCGTTCTGACTCAACCCGAAAAGCGAGGAACCACCGGTCCCGACGACCAATCCCGTGATGACCACGGTCTCGCCGGCTTCGAAATCCAACACCGTATCGCCCGAAAGCTCTTCGATATCTCCGACGATTCGATCCAGCCCCGCGCCGAGCGAGATCGTGTCCTCGCCGGCCCCGCCGAAGACCCGATCATCCCCATCCCCGGCGATAAGCAGATCGTTACCCGCGCCCGCGATCAAAAGATCCGATCCGGCGAGCGCGCTGATTACGTCACCGCCGTCACTGCCCTGGATTTGGTCACTCGCGTTCGTGCCAGTGAAATCAGCCATGACTCAATTGTTTCCTCAGGCTACGAATCACCTGATTATACAAAATTTCCGTCAAGTTTGTGGTTAAACCACCCGGGCGGAAAAATATTTCCGCCACGCGGTCGCGAGTGGGCCTAAGACTAGGATTCAGCTTTTGGTCGATAATGGGTTTCGAAGGCGTTGGTAATCGGGTAGCGGCGGTCGCGACCGAAGGCCCGATAGCCGATTTTCACTCCGGGAGGCGCTTGGCGCCGCTTGTACTCGGCCCGGTCCAGCATGCGCCAGATTCGCATGACCGTCGCCTTGTCGTGACCCTTGGCGACGATCTCGTCGATCGACAACTCATCCTCGATCAGCCCTTGGAGAATCGCGTCGAGAGCGTCATAGGGCGGCAAAGTGTCCTGGTCGGTTTGATCGGGCTTAAGCTCGGCCGAGGGTGGCTTGGTGATGATCCGCTCCGGCATAACCGGGCCGTCAGGGCCGAGCGCGCCCCTGGGTTTGTTGGCGTTGCGCCAGCGACAAAGCTCGAAGACCACGGTTTTGTATACGTCTTTTAGAACCGAATAGCCGCCGCACATGTCGCCATAGAGGGTGGCGTAGCCGACCGACATCTCGGATTTGTTTCCAGTCGACAGAACCATTGATCCGAACTTGTTCGACATCGCCATAAGGGTGAGGCCACGAGACCGCGCCTGGATGTTTTCCTCGGCGATCCCGCTGTCGGTGCCGTCGAAGTGATCGTTCAGCATTTCGCCGAAGGCCTGCATCGCGGGGCCAATCGAAACCGTGTCGTGTCGCGCGCCAATCAGGGTCGAGGCGGCGGCGGCGTCATCCAGGCTGTCCTGGCTGGTATAGGGCGAGGGCATCATCACGCAATGCACTCGGTCTGGGCCGATCGCATCGACCGCGACCGCCGCGCTTAGCGCCGAGTCGATGCCGCCGGACATCCCCAATAGTACGCCCGGAAACCCGTTCTTGTTCACATAGTCACGCAAGCCCACCGTCATCGCCTGATAGATCGCCGCGAGATCGGTTTCTATCGGCGCGGTCTGTCCGGGCGCGCAGACCCAACCCCGGCCGCTCCGCCGCCACTGAGTAATCGCGATATCCTCGCGCCAAGCCGGAAGTTGCCAGGCCAGTGTCCGGTCGGCGTTCATGACGAAGGAGGCCCCATCGAAGACCAACTCGTCCTGGCCACCGATCTGGTTGAGATAGACCATCGGCAGGCCGCTCTCGACCACCCGCGAGACCGCGTGGTGAACCCTAAGGTCGGACTTGCCGGCCTCGAAGGGAGAACCGTTCGGCACCAGCAGGAACTCGCCGCCGGTCTCGGCGATGCATTCGACGACATCGGGCGTCCAGATATCCTCGCAGATCGGCACGCCGATACGCACGTCGCGGAAATTGATCGGTCCGGGCAGGGGGCCGGGATCGAAGACCCGCTTCTCGTCGAAGACGCCATAATTCGGCAAATCATGCTTGTGCCGTGCCGCCGTTACCGCGCCGTTCTCCAGCAGGACGTGAGAGTTATGCAGCTTGTCCCCCTCGACCCAGGGCGTGCCCAACAGCACCGCCGGCCCGCCATCGCCGGTCTCCTCGGCCAAGGCCTCGACCGCGGCCCGGATCTCGGCCACGAAGAGCGGTTTGCGGACCAGGTCCTCCGGCGGATAGCCGCAGGCATAGAGCTCGCTGGTCAACAGCAGATCGGCGCCGCCGGCCGCCGCCTTGGCCCGTGCATCGCGAAGCTTCGCCATATTGGCGTCCACCCGGCCAACGGTGGGGTTCAACTGGGCAAGCGCGATGGTTAGTGTGTCGGTCATCGTCGATATCTCTTAAAGGCGCGGGGCAATCGGCGGTTGAGGGAGCGCGGAAGGGTCAGACCTCCAGGCCGTGCTTTTCCTTGATCCCCCGGAGAACGGGCATGAAGTCGTAGGTCGGGTGAAACTCTGTTTCGAACGCCCCCCAGGCACAGCGTTCCAGCGCCAGGTTGACGTCCCTTAGACGATGCCCCGGTAGTTTCAGAATGGCAACCTGACCGATTCCCATCATCACATACCAGCCGACGACTTCCACACCCTTGGGAGGGAACTCATTCCAAAACCCGGTATCGTCGAGTTTGGCGTTGATTTCGCCGAGGTTCTTGTCCTGTTGGTGCTTCAGGAACACCGTCAAAAGCATCTCGCCGTCTTCAGTCGTCACGGGGACCTCGCATCCTCAATTCATTCGCGCCGAGACTTGCGGCCACGGCAACCCGCGCATGTTGGCAAATCCCGGGCGGGGCGGGAAAGGATTTATCGTCGCGGGCCGCGCGCGGTTGGCCAAGCGCCCTATTCCGCCGCGATTTGATCCATGCGATCATCCCTGTCACGGCCCCGCGCCAGGTTACCAATCCACCCCCGCTGTAAGGTGATACGTCATGTCGGAAAGAACCCTGCTTGTCGTTGGCGCGACCGGATTGTTGGGGCGGGCCGCGTTGCTCCATTTCAAGGGACTTGCCGGCTGGCGAGTGCTGGGCATGTCGCGGCGGACGGCGGATGTCGACGGGGTCGAGCATCTGGAGGCCGATTTGATGGACCCGGCCTCGGTGGCGCGGCACCGGGATGCGCTGGCGAGCGTCACCCATGTGCTCTACGCCGCGCTCTTCGAGATGGAGGATTTGATCGGCGGATGGCGCCACCAGGAGCAGATGGACACCAATCTCGCCATGTTCAAAAACCTGCTGGGCCCGCTTGAGAGCGTCGCCACCAATCTCGCTCATGTGGCGATCCTGCAGGGCACCAAGGCCTACGGCATCCATGTGGAGCCGATGCGCGCGCCGGCGCGGGAGCGGTGGCCGCGGCATGATCACGAGAATTTCTACTGGCTGCAGGAAGACTATTTGATCGACCGCCAAGCAGACCAACGCCAAGCCGGCAAGTCCTGGACCTATTCGATCTGGCGGCCCCAGGTGGTGTTCGGCCACGCGGTCGGGAGCCCGATGAACCTGCTCGGCGCGATCGCCGTTTATGCCTCGATGTGCAAGGAGAAGGGTGAGCCTTGCCGCTATCCCGGCGGCATTCCGGTCATCACCGAGGCAACCGACGCGCGGCTCCTGGCTCGGGCGATGGAATGGAGCGCCGATAATCCCGACGCGGCGGCCAACCAGACTTTCAACATCACCAATGGCGAGGTTCTGATCTGGCCCAATCTCTGGCCCTTCGTCTGCGACTATTTTGGTGTCGAGGAGGGCGAGCCGATCCCACAATTCCTCGCCGAGACCATGCCCGAGAGGGAAGCTCTCTGGGCCGAGATGGTCCAAAAACACGACCTGGCGCCCTATACGCTGAAGCAGCTGATCGGCGGCTCCTGGCAGTTCTTGGACCGCGCCACCCGCCCCACCGGCGGCCCGGTCCCGCCGTCGATCGTCTCCAACATCAAGCTGCGCCAGGCCGGTTTCCCCGATTGCTACGACAACGAGCAATCGCTGACCCACTGGTTCGACGAGATGCGGCGGACACGGGTGATTCCCGGTGATTAACCCCTTGCGGTTGAGGGACTTGCGCCCGCGCCTCGAACTTGGCAGCAATACGTCATGACTTTCGTTGGCCAATCCTTGGAACGTGTCGAGGATCTGTCGCTGCTGCGTGGCGACGGGCGGTTCGGTGATGATTTGGCGGAACCGCCGGGCTGTCTCCAGGCGGCGTTCTTGCGGGCGCCCGTCGCGCATGCCGAAATCCGGGGGATAGACGTCGGCCGGGCGCTGGCCCTGCCGGGCGTCGCCGCCGTCATTACCGGCGCGGAAATCGCCGGCGAGACAAAACCCTTCCTCTCCGGCGTCAAGGTCGACGCGCCGCAATACGCGCTCGCCGTGGATCGGGTGCGCTATGTCGGAGAGCCGGTGGCGATTGTCGTCGCCGCGGATCGTTATATCGCCGAGGACGCGCTTGAGCTGATCGATGTCGACTATGCCGGTCTGTCGGTCGTGGTCGACACCGAGGCTGCGGCGGAAGAGGCCGCGCCGTTGCTGCATGTCGGGGCCGGCTCGAACATCCTGCACGAGCGGCGGTTCCGCTACGGCGACCCGGAGGAGGCATTCGAGACCGCCGCCCACGTGGTCGAAACGACGGTCCGCTATCCCCGCAATTCCTGCACGCCGATCGAGACCTTCGTGGTGCTGGCCGAGCATCGCCCCGGCGAAGCGGCCTTTGAGGTGACCGCGAATTTCCAGGGCCCCTATACTCTGCACACGGTTATGGCGCGGGCGCTGAAGGTTGCGGGCAACCGGCTGCGCCTCAAGACACCGCCCGATTCCGGTGGTTCCTACGGGGTCAAGCAGGCGGTGTTTCCCTATGTCGTGGCCTTGGGTGTCGCGGCCAAGATCTCCGGGCGCCCGGTTAAGTGGGTCGAGGACCGACTGGAGCATCTCGTCGGCGCGACCTCCGCCACCAACAGGGTGACACATATCCGGGCGGCGCTTGACGCCGATGGGGCGATCCTGGCGCTCGATTATGATCAGCTTGAGGATTGCGGCGCCTATCTGCGGGCGCCCGAGCCGGCGACGATCTACCGGATGCACGGCAATATGACCGGCGCCTATGCGATTCCCAATCTGGTGATCCGCAACCGGGTGGTCGTCACCAACAAGACGCCGACCGGGCTGATGCGTGGCTTTGGCGGCCCGCAAGTGTATTTCGCGCTGGAACGGCTGGTGGATCTCGCGGCCGCCAGGCTGGGACTTGATCCTATGGCGCTTCGGCGGCGCAATCTCGTGCCCGGCGCCGGGATGCCGTTCACAACCGCGCCAGGCGCTATCCTGGACAGCGGTGACTATGCCGCAACCATGGCCAAGGCCGAGCGCGAGGGCGGGCTGGAGGAACTCAAGCGCCGCCGCGATGCCGCCCGGGCCGAGGGACGACTTTATGGGATCGGCTGCGCGGCGGTGGTCGAGCCGTCGATTTCCAACATGGGCTACATCACCACGCTGTTGACGCCGCAACAGCGCGAGCGGGCCGGTGCGAAGAACGGCGCGCTGGCCACCGCGACGGTCAGCTTCGATCCCTCCGGCGCGGCGGTTGTCAACGTCTCCTCGGTGCCACAGGGGCAGGGACATCGCACGGTGCTGGCCCAGGTGGTGGCGGACGAGCTTGGCATCAATCCAGGCGACGTGGTCGCGGCGACTGATCACGACACCCTGAAAGACCCCTGGTCGATCGCGTCCGGCAATTATTCCAGCCGCTTCGCGGGCGCGGTGGCCGGGGCGGCGAGCCTGGCGGCGCGGCGGATCGCGGACCGTCTCAAGACCATCGCGGCACCGGACCTGAACGTGCCGCCGGCGGATGTGGAGCTGGCCGAGGGCATGGCGCGATCGTCGAGCAATCCGGATAACGCGATCCCGCTTGTGCGGGTCGCCGCCAAGGCGCATTGGTCACCGCTCTCGATCCCCGAGGACGCCGGCGCGGGCTTGCGCGAGACCGCGTTCTGGGCCGGCCCGGAGCTGCGCGAGCCGGACCCGGACGATCGGGTCAATTCCTCCGGCGCTTATGGTTTCATTTTCGACTATTGCGGTGTTGAGGTTGATCCCCTGGATGGCTCGGTGCGGATCGACAAATACGTCACCGCCCATGACGCCGGAAGGTTGCTGAACCCGGCGCTCGCCGATGGCCAAATCAGGGGCGGTTTCGCTCACGGTCTCGGCGCGGCGCTTCTGGAGGAATTGTCTTACGCGCCGGATGGCGGTTTTCAGGCCGGAACCTTCGCCGACTATTGCCCGCCGCTCGCCAGCGATATGCCGGAATTGACGATCCTGCATGACCAATCACCGAGCCCGGTAACCCCGACCGGTGCCAAGGGGCTGGGCGAGGGGAACTGCATGTCGACGCCGGTCTGCATCGCCAACGCCGTGGCCGACGCGATCGGCAAGCCGGTCGCCAGTCTGCCGTTGACCCGCCCACGTGTGTTGGAACTGCTGGAGTTGACCGAGCCCGCCGATCCATCGGCGCCGAACCCGGAAAACCAGGCACCGTCGGGTGATGGCCATGCGTTGATCGGGGACGGCGACGCCATCGTGCCCGCGCCTCCCGAGGAGGTTTGGGCAACTATCTTGGACCCGGACCATCTGGCGGCGCTGATCCCGGGATGTCATGCGTTGGAGCGGACCGGAGAGACCGGCTACCGGGCCGAGGCGACCCTCGGCGCGGGGCCGGTAAGGGGGCGCTTTGTCGCCGAAGTCGATATGAGTGATCTGGATCCGCCCCATTCCTTGCGTCTGGCGGGCTCGGCCACCGGCGCGCTTGGAAGTGCAAGCGGCAGGGGCGAAATCCGCCTCCATGCGATCGAGCAGGGTACCCGAGTGGCGTATTCCTATGACGTAGTCGTCAGCGGAAAGGTGGCCGCCGTTGGAGGGCGACTGCTCGACGGCGCGGCGCGCGGCGTAATCGGCCAGATTTTCAAACGCCTCGCGGGTGCTGGTAAACTGGAGACCGCGTCGGGATTGCGCGCCAGGTTGCCGCGCTGGCTCGGAGGCACGACGTGAAGCCCGCGCCCTTCGATCTTGCCTGCCCGGATACGGTCGACGAGGCCCTGGAGGTGCTGGCGGAGCATGGCGCGGACGCACGTATCCTGGCCGGCGGTCAGTCGCTGGGCGCGATGCTCAATATGCGACTGGCGACGCCTGGGGTTCTGATCGATATCTCCAGGCTCGACGAATTGACCACTATTACCGAAACCGACCGACTGATCGAGGTCGGGGCGGCGGTGACCCAGGACCAGTTGCTGCGCTGGCCGGGTCTCGCCGCGCAACCGCTTTTGCGCCAGATGTTGCCTTGGGTCGGCCATCACCAGACCCGTCAGCGGGGTACCGTCTGCGGCTCGCTCGCCCATGGCGACCCTAGCTCGGAGTTGCCCCTGGCGCTGGCCACGCTGGGCGGCGAGGTGGTACTCGCGAGCCGTCGCAGCCGGCGCGTTGTATCCGCGCGGGACTTTCAAATCGGCCTCATGCAAACCGCGCTGGAGGATGACGAGATGATCGTCGCCGCGCGCTTTCCCAAGGCGCCGAAGGGCGCGCGTTTCGCTTTCCACGAGGTCGGGCCGCGCCAGGGGGATTTCGCCATCGTCGCGGTCGCCGTCATGGCCGAACCCGACGGATCTGGAGCCGAGGGCATGACCATCGGCATTGGCGGGGTCGCCGACACACCGGCGGTTCGCCGCGTGGTGGATCTGGAGGGCGCGGCGTTGGCCGATGCGT
>JADHLJ010000040.1 GCA_016780745.1 Alphaproteobacteria bacterium
AATTCACCGCGCGGATCGCGGAATCGAAGGCATCGCCGCCAACCGCGTCATAAACCACGTCGGCGCCGACGCCGTCGGTGATCTCGCGCACCCGGTCGCGGATGTTTTCCGTCCGATAGTCGATGGCGAAATCGGCGCCATGATCGAGGGTGACCTGGCATTTCTCGGGCCCGCCAGCCGCAGCGATCACCCGCGCGCCCATCTCCTTGCCAAGCTCCACCGCCGTCAACCCGACCCCGCCGGCGGCGCCCAGGACCAGCAAGGTCTCTCCCGCCTGCAACTGGCCGCGATGCTTTAGCGCGAAGTTCGAGGTGCCATACACTGTCGGAAATCCGGCGGCGGTGACGTCGTCCATCTCGTCCGGCACCGGCACCAGCCAGTCACCATGCACGCAGGCCTCCTCGGCGAAGGCCCCGCCGCCGCGCATGAAGGCCATGACCCGTTGCCCCACCGAGAGCGGCCGTTTGACCTCGGCGCCGATCTCGAGGATCTCGCCCGAGACTTCCATGCCCGGCACGAAGGGCGGCGCCAGCTTGGATTGATACTTGCCGGCGATCTGAAGCGTATCGGCGAAGTTGAGGCCGGCGGCGCGAACCCGAATGCGCACCTCGTCGGGCGCCGGCGTGGGCGGATCAATCTCTCCCAAGACCAGATTTTCCGGGCCGCCGAGTTCGTTGCAAAGTACTGCTTTCATGGTCCTGATCCGCCTGTTTCCGCCAACTCATCAAGAGGAAAGTTTATCGCCCCTTACGAGCATGACAAAGCCGCCAAAGCCAGTCATCAGCTTGCCGAAAAGAGACAAACATGCTCCATATCCGGCCTCTGATGACCGTTCCCCGATGGAGAGACCCCGGAGCATGGAAATACGCCTCGACCGCCATGGCGCGCATATCGCCGTGATTACCATCGATAACCAGCCGCGCCTCAACGCGATGACGCGCGAGATGATGGCGGATCTCGGCCGATTGTGGGATGAGCTGGAGGCCGATGAGACGCGCTGTGTCATCCTGACCGGCGCCGGCACCCGGGCCTTCAATGTCGGAGCCGATATCAGCGGCGATCTCAGCGCCGACGTGGACATGGCGGCGATCGTCAATCACGCGCTGCTGAAGACCGATACCTATTCCAAGCCGATCATCGCCGCCATCAACGGCGACTGTGTCGGCGGCGGGGTCGAGTTGATGCTTTCAACCGATATCCGGGCGGCGACGCCGACCGCGCGCTTCGGCCTGCCCGAGGTCAAATGGTCGATCTATCCCTTCGGCGGCGCGACGGTGAAGCTGATCCAGCAGATCGGCCAGGTTCATGCCATGGACCTGTTGCTGACCGGCCGGCTGATCAGCGCCGAGACGGCGGCGGGCCTCAACCTGATCAATGAAGTCGTCGCGGAAGACGGGCTGATGGATTGGGCCCTTGCCAAGGCCGAGACGATCGCCGCCAACAGCCCCTCGGCGGTTCAAGCCGTGAAGACCCAAATCAGCGCCACCATCGCCGCCCATGCCCAGGCGCGAGAGCCACTGGACCAGGAGCTCGGCGACAAGGTGCGGGCCGGGCCGGACTTCGCCGAGGGTGTGTCGGCGTTCCTTGAAAAGCGCAAGCCAAGTTACTGAGAGCGGACCCTTCGCCATGGCCAGCAGACCCAAAAGCCAGACACTTGGCGACCTCCTCGACGAGATGGCCGCCCAGCGCGCCGACGCCGAGGCGATCATCTGGCGCGACCAACGCTTGAGTTACGCGGAGTGGCGGGACCGGACCAACCGGTTCGCGCGCGGTCTTCTGTCGCTTGGGATCAAGCCGGGAGATCGGGTCGGTCTGCTGGCGGCGAACCGTCCGGAATGGCTGGTCGCCGCCTTCGCGATCCATAAGATCGGCGCGATCGCCACCGCCATCAGCACCTTCTCCACCCCGCGCGAGCTGGCCTGGATCCTGGAACATTCCGGCGCGGTGGCCCTGGTCAGTGTTTCCGAGGTTCGTGGGCGGTCCTTCATCGGTGCGGTCCGGGAGCTCTGCCCCGAAATCGAGAGTGCCGCGCCCGGATCCTTGAAGGCCGCGGCACTGCCCGACTTGCGCGCGATCATCGCCATCGACGGTGAAAGCGGCGGCGCGATCGTGGGTTGGGACGACTTCATGGCCGGCGGTGACCGGGTAACCGCCGAACTCCTAACCGAAGCCCAGAGCGCCGTGTCGCCCGACGACATCTGTTTCATCCTCTATACCTCCGGTTCCACCGCCGATCCCAAGGGCGTGACCCTGCGGCACGGCCATTTGATCGCCAATGGTTTCGACATCGGTGAGCGGATGCA
Source organism: Alphaproteobacteria bacterium (assembly GCA_016780745.1). Classification (GTDB taxonomy): domain Bacteria; phylum Pseudomonadota; class Alphaproteobacteria; order Thalassobaculales; family Thalassobaculaceae; genus JADHLJ01. Next base: position 2,304 of record JADHLJ010000040.1, read on the forward strand.
TCTCGGCACCGAGGACCGCTTGTGGTTCGCGGTTCCGCTGTTCTGGTCCTTTGGGTCCGCCAATGCCCTTCCGGCGGTGATGAGCCATGGCGGTAAGCTGGTCCTGCATGAAAGCTTCGACGCCGAAGAGGCGCTGGATCTGATGGAGGGCGAAGGCTGCACGGTCTTCTACGGCATGGCCAATATGGCCCGCGCGATCCGCGAACATGCCACCTGGTCGCCCGCGCGGGTTGCTTCGATGCGAACCGGCTTGACCATCGGATTGCCGGAAGACGTCGAGTTCATCATCGATACCCTGCAAGCCCCCGAGCTCTGCAATGTCTACGGCTCGACCGAGACCTATGGCAATTGCGCCGTTTGCGACGCCCATGACTCGTTGGAACTGCGCCTACACAGCCAGGGAGAGCCCCTGCCCGGCATGACGATCCGGGCGGTTGATCCGGAGACCCGGCAACCGCTGCCGATGGGCGAGGTCGGGGAACTTGCCGTCGCCGGCTATGTGACGCCGGGCTATTTCAAGGCTCCCGAGCAGACCGCCGCGACCTTCGATGCCGATGGTTATTTCCTGACCGGTGACCTCGGGATGATTGGCGAGGACGGGCGGCTGCGATACCGGGGACGTCTGAAGGAAATCATCAAGACCGGCGGCGTCAATGTCGCCCCGATCGAGGTCGAGGCCGTGCTGGCCCAACACCCCGCCGTCAAGCAAGCCTATGTCGTCGGCGTCCCCGACCTAATCAAGGACGAGATCGTCGCGGCGGCGATCGACCTTGAAGACGGCGCGGCGGTAACAACGGCGGATCTGGTGGCGCATTGCCGGGCCCAGCTCGCTTCCTACAAGGTGCCCGCGCACATCTCCATTCGCGCCGCCGACGCCTTCCCGCGCACCGCGACCGGCAAGATCCATAAACCGGGCCTGAAACTGGAACTCGCGGACGAAGTCGGACGCGCGCGTTAGGTGGACGCCCCCGCGTCGGCCAATCCGTCGGCGAGCTCGTCGGATACGTCGTCAAAGGACGCGTAGTTCAGCGAGTAAAGCCCGGCATACATGCCCTTCGCGGCGATCAACTCGTCGTGGGACCCCTCCTCGCGCTTCTCGCCGTCCTGGAGCACGATAATCCGATCACACCCCCGGATCGTCGCCAGGCGATGCGCGATCACCAGACCGGTACGGCCTTCCAGAAGCTTCGCCAGGGCTTTCTGGATCTGCATCTCGGTATAGCTGTCGATGCTGGCCGTCGCCTCATCCAGGATCAGGATCTTGGCATCGGCGACAATCGCGCGGGCGAAACTCAGTAACTGCCTTTGACCAAGCGACAGGTTCGCGCCGCGCTGCTCCAGGATCGTCTCGTATCCGTCGGGCAGTTTCTCGATGAAGTCATGCGCGCCGACCGCCTTGGCGGCGTCGATCACCGCTTGGCGCGAGGCGTCGGTGCAACGGAAACGAATGTTATCGAAAACGGTTCCGGTGAACAGGAACGGCTCCTGCAGCACCATGGCCACGTGTTGACCCAGCGATTCCTGGGTGACGTCCCGCACGTCATGCCCGCCGACCCGCACCGCTCCTTCCCAGATATCGTAGAACCGATGGACAAGCGCGGTGGCGCTGGTCTTGCCGGAGCCGGTCGGGCCGACTAGGGCAACGGTCTCTCCCGGCGCGACCTTGAACGAGACATTGCGAAGGATCGGCTGATCCTTGACGTAGCCGAAGGTGACGTTCTCGAACTCGATCGATCCCTCGCATTCCTTCATGTCGATGGCGTCGGGCTTGTCCTCAACCGCGATCGGAACGTCCAGAACCTCCAGAATGCGCTGACCCGAGACCATCGCGCGCTGCATGAAACTGTATTGCAGGGTGAGCGAGCGGATCGGATCGAAGAACCGCTGAATGTAAAAGATGAACGCCACCATCACGCCGAGGTCCAGGGTGCCGCCCAACACCTGGTTACCGCCGACAACGATCACGATCGCCATGGCGCCGCCGGTTAGGGTGTCGACGATCGGAACATTGATCTGAGCGAACTTCGCGGCGCGCAGATGCGCCAGCATGTTCTGGCGGGCCCGGTCGTTATAGAGCGCGAAATTCACCTTCTCGCGGACCATCCCCTGGACCGTACGCACCCCATGGATTGCCTCGGCCAGCGCGCCATTGGCGACGGAATTGGCCTCCCGTGCCTTCATGAAGGCCTCGCGGGCCCGGGGCAACCAGATGATCCGCATGACGAACAGGATCGGCACGATCGACAGGGTCAGCAGCCCGAGCTGAAAATCCAGGGAAAGCAGGACCGCGACGATCCCGACCAATAGGACCAGATCTCCAACCGCGAAGATCGAGGTCTCCAGAAACTCCTGCAGCGCGTTTACGTCGCTTTGCAACCGCGACATCAGGCGGCCGACTTCCGTGCGATCCATGAAGGACAGGGAGACCCGCTGCAGATGCGTGAACATCGCCCGGCGCAGATCGATCAGCACCCGCTCGGCGGCCCGGCCCACGAGGTTTTCCTGGAGGAAGTTCGCGCCGAAATTGAGGACAACCACCGCGCCGAACACCAGAACGACAAGTTCCAACAGATCCCGGTCGCGCGCGCCGGCCACCAGGGCGTTGTCGATGGCGTAAAGAATCACCAGCGGGATCGCGACTTGGGTTGCCGTGTAGATCAGCACCGAGACGATCGCGATCCAAAGCGCGACCCGGTAAGACCGGCAGAAGCCCATGAAGCGGCGTATCACGCGGCCATCGAAGGCCCGCCCGAACATCTCCTCGTCCTGGCTGACCTGGGAGCCGACAACGGCCTTGGGCGGATGGCGGCTGTCCTCGAGCGTGCTCATGACGCCTCTCCCGGCGCGGCGACCTCGACGCCGTGATCATCGCCTGGCCGGGACTGAAGCCGATAGAGATCGTGGTAGCGCCCGCCTTGCGCCATCAACGCGTCATGAGAGCCGCGCTCGACCACGCGCCCGGCTTCGACGAACAAGATTTCATTGGCGTGCATCAGCGAGCCCAAACGATGCGAGATGATCACCGTCGCGCGTTTATCCTGGCCTTCGCGCAAGGCCATGCGGATGCGGCGTTCCGTCGCCGCGTCGACCGCCGCGGTGGAATCATCGAAGACCAGAATCGACGGGTCGGAAAGAATGCCCCGGGCGATCGACAGTCTCTGGCGCTGACCACCCGACAGCGAGACACCGCGCTCGCCCACCAGGGTCTCGTACCCAGCGGGAAGCTTCGCGACATAGTCATGCAATTGCGCGGAGCGGTTGGCCCGGGCGATCCGCTCGCCATCCGACCAGGGGTCACCATAAGCGATGTTGTTCTCGATCGAGGCGGTGAACAGGAAGGCGTCCTGCTGAACGACGCTAACGGCTTCGCGAAGCGATTCGAGCGAGACCTCGCGGATATCCTGGTCATCGATCGTCACCCGCCCACCGGTGACGTCATAAAACCGCGGCACCAGATGCGCGATGGTGGACTTACCCGAGCCCGGCGGCCCGACAATGCCGAGGGTCTCGCCCGGCCCGACCGAAAAGCTGACACCATCGAGCACCCGCGTGTCCGAGGAATCGGCGCCAAAGCTGAACCGCACGTCCTCGAACCGCAACACGCCTTTCTCTAGCTTCAGGTCTGGGGCGGCTTCCTGGTCCTTGATCCGGGGATCGCGGTCGATCACCTCGAACAGCCGGGACCCACAGGTCGAGGCCCGGGCGAAGGAGTTCACCATCATGCCGATCTGCCTGACCGGCATCTGCAAGATCATCATGAAGGTCAGTACCTCGGCCAGCACGCCGACGGTAATCTCTCCGTCAACCACCTGAAGTCCGCCGAACCACAGCACCAGCACCATCGAGGTGAAGAACGCGAAGGTCATGACGGTGGTATTGGCGACCCGAACCGTCACCCGCTTGATGGCCACCTTCAGGGTTTCGATCGAGGCGGTCTCGAACTGCTCAAGCTCGAACTTCTGGGCACTGAAGGCCCGTACGACCCGGATCCCGGTGAGGTTTTCCTCCATGCGCCGGGTGATCACCGACAGCCGCTCCTGCATCAGCAGCCACATCCACCGGAGCTTGAGCCGCGCCACGGCGGAGCGCCAGCCGACAAACGGCACGAAGGACAGCGCCAGCAGTCCCAAGGTCAGGTTGGTGTTCATCAACAGATAAGCACTGCCGCCGATCAGGACCGTCAGCAATAGGGTGCGAATGAGACCGGTGCTGATGAACATCCGCACACCCTCGAGATCGAGCATGCCCCGGGTGATCAGGTCGCCGGTGTGAACCTTGTCATGAAAGCTGAACGAGAGGCGCTGGACCTGTTCGTAGAAGGCTAGCCGCAACTCGTAGCCGATGCAATGTCCGATGCCCTCGCCGTGGTAGTTCTGCATCAGGGTGAACAGGCCGCGCATGACGCTGAACAGGAGCACCATCATCCCCGCGGCAAAGAGCGCTTCGCGGGCCATCTCCGGCGACGCGGCGCCCGCTCCGAGCAGGCCTTGGGCGCTGTCGACCGCCTCGCCGACATAGCGCGGGATGAACAATTGAAAAAACGCGGCGGCAACGGTCGCGCCCGCCGCCAGAGCCATGCGCCAACGATGCGCCAAGCCCATGCGGGTGATTCGCCACAGGATACCAACCTCGAGCTTATTGCCCTCGGCGAATTGCTGCGCGCGCGGCGTGCCGCTAAGCCCCTCATCCCCAATGGGATCGGTGGGCGCGGCATCTGTGGGAGCGGTCGTACTGCTCACGGTGATGGACGTCCAAGTACCGACGCGAATTCCCCAGCCGTCGCGGCCGGGCGTGCCGGTCAAAGTGATATGATTATCCGCTTAATAACGCCTATGGCGGCAACCATCAAGGATCGCGCGCACAATGCGCCTCTCCCCTTCGTATTCCTGGCAAAAGCCAGGACCCATGCCGCCGATCCCGGCGGTGGGGAAGTGCATGAAAATCCCAATCCACTTTTCTACCCGGCAAAGCCGGAGGAAGCGGCCCTGGATCAAGTCCAGGGGTACGGAATGCCAGGAGCGGTATGCCCTAAGTTAGAAACGCGCGCCCCGCTATCCCCCCACCGCCGCGGTCACCGCGACTTCGAGTTTGTCGACCAGCTCGGTGATCTGATCGTCCTCGATGATGAAGGGCGGCGCGACGAGGACGTGGTCGCCGGAGCGGCCATCGACGGTGCCGCCCATCGGGTAACAGATCAGGCCGGCCTCGAAGGCCGCCTTCTTGACCTTGGCGTTGACCCCGAGCGCGGGATCGAAGGGCGCCTTGGTTTCGCGGTCGGCGACGAATTCCAGCGCCTGAAACAGGCCCCTGCCCCTGATATCGCCGACATGCGGGTTCTGGCCGAACCGCTCGTTCAAGGCCGCGGTCAGTTTGACACCCTGGGCCTTCACCCGGCCGAGCAGGCCACGGTTCAGCACCGCCGACACCACGGCGCGACCCGCGGCACAGGCCACCGGGTGGCCGAGATAGGTGTGGCCATGCTGAAAGAAGCCCGAGCCCTCGGCGATGGTCTGGTAGATCTTGGAGGTGCAGAGCATGCCACCGATCGGCTGATAGCCCGCGCCCAGACCCTTGGCGATGCAGACGATATCCGGCGCGATACCGTCCTGCTCGCAAGCGAACAGCGTACCGGTCCGGCCCATGCCGCACATGACCTCGTCGAGGATCAGCAACACCCCATGGGTGTCGCAGATCTCGCGGATACGCTTGAAATAGCCCGGCGCCGGGGTCAACGCGCCGGCGGTCGCGCCGACCACGGGCTCGGCCATGAAGGCCATCACGTTTTCGGGGCCGAGGCGCTGGATTTCGGCCTCCAGAAGATCGGCGGCGCGCCGGCCATACTCCTCGGCGCTCTCGCCCTCCTCGCGCAACCGGTATTCGTAACAAGGGTCGATATGGGTGACATCGATCAGCAGCGGGCGAAACGGCTCGCGCCGCCACTCATTGCCGCCCGCCGATAGCGCGCCCAGCGTGTTGCCGTGATAGCTCTGACGCCGGGCGATCAGATGTCGGCGTTGCGGCTCCCCGCGCTCGACATGGTATTGCCGAGCGAGCTTGATCGCGGCTTCCGTCGCCTCGGAACCGCCGGAGACCAGGTAAACCTTGTCCAGATCTCCCGGCGCATTGGCGATCAGAAGGTCCGCGAGATCCTCCGCCGGCTCGCTGGTGAAGAAGCCGGTATGGGCGAAGGCGATCTTGTCCAACTGGTCCTTGATCGCCGCCGTCACCTCGGCATCACCATGGCCCAGGCACGAGACCGCCGCGCCGCCCGAACCATCGAGATAGCGCTTGCCGTTGCCGTCGATCATGTAACAGCCCTGGCCACCAACGGCCACCGGCGGCGCGGCCTTGGTGTGGCGCGGGAAGATATGCGACATCGTCTACTCCATGCGGCGGCCGCCGCGTCTCAAGTTAGGTGCCGAAGATCACGCTCGGCAACCAGGTCGCCAGTTCGGGGAAGACCGACAGGATGATCAACATGGAAATCTGGATCGCCACGAAAGGGATGATCCCTCTGTAGATCATGCCCGTCGTCACCTCCTTCGGCGCCACGCCGCGAAGGTAGAACAGCGCGAAGCCGAATGGCGGTGTCAGGAACGAGGTCTGAAGGTTGATGGCGATCATGATGCCGAGCCAAACGGGGTTCAGATCCATCATCAGCAGGATCGGCGCAACAATCGGTACGACCACGAAGGTGATCTCGATGAAGTCCAGGAAAAAGCCGAGGATGAACATCACCAGCATGACCACGAAGACCGCGCCGACGGTACCACCCGGCAGGCCACTCAGGATCTCGTGAACGATTTCGTCGCCGCCGAAGCCGCGGAAGACCAGCGAGAACAATTGCGCGCCGATGACGATGCCGAAGACCATGGCGCTGATGCGGATGGTCTGTTGATTGACCTCGCGCAGGGTTCCGTCGCCGTAAACCCGCAGGAAGGCGACAAGCAATCCCCAGGCTATTCCCGCGCAAGCGATCCCCGCGGCCCCGATCGCCATCCATTCGACACTAGTGATCACGTCGCGTGCCACTCTGAGGTCGAAGTTCCCGACCAGGAACAACAAGACGATCAAGGAGATGCCGGCTGTATAGATCGGCTTGGGATTGTCGGGACCCAAACGATGTCCCCCCAACAGCGTCGCGCCGATTGCACCCACGGCCGCGGCCTCGGTCGGTGTCGCGATGCCCGCCAGGATCGACCCCAACACCGCGATGATTAGCACCGCCGGCGCCACCATCGCGTGCATGACCCGGGCAAACAGGCTGCCGTCGTCGCCATCCATCAATTCCTCGCGCGGGATCGCCGGCCCCGCCGCCGGCTTGAGCCAGCAGATCACGCCGGTATAGAGCGCGTAGAGCCCGACAAGCGCCAGGCCCGGCAGAAGCGCGCCGGCGAAGAGGTCGCCAACCGACACCGGATCGGGAGACCAGTTGCCGAGCGCTCTTTGCGCTTCCTGATGGGCGTTGGAGATCTGATCACCCAGCACCACCAGCACGATCGAGGGCGGGATGATCTGCCCCAGTGTCCCCGAGGCGGCGATCACGCCAGTCGCGAGTTTCGGATCATAGCCCCGCCGCAACATTGTCGGCAGCGACAGCAAGCCCATGGTCACCACGGTGGCGCCGACGATCCCGGTCGAGGCCGCGAGCAAGGCGCCGACCACGCAGACCGAGATCCCGAGCCCGCCGCGCATGGTGCCGAACAGCGCGCCCATGGTGTCGAGCAACTCCTCGGCGACCTTCGAGCGCTCGAGCATCACCCCCATGAACACGAAGAGCGGCACCGCGATCAGCACCTCGTTGGTCATCACGCCGAAAATGCGGTTCGGCAGCACACCAAAGAAGGACAGCGAGAAAACGTCGAAAAAGTAGCCGATCAGGCCGAAAGTCATCGACGCGCCGGCCAGGGTAAAGGCGACCGGGAAGCCCAGCATCAGCGAGCCGCAGACGCCGATCACCATGACCGCGACCATAATCTCTTCGGGCGTCATAGGCCGTGCTCCAATCCGGCTTCATCCTTGGCGCCAGCACCTGGGCCGGAACCGGCGACACCACCTTCGATGCCCTTGATGGTGAACCAGGATTTAATCGCCAGCGAGATTCCCTGGATGAAGAGACCGCCCGCGAAGATCAGCATGCAGGTCTTCAAGAGATAAACACCTTGAATGCCGCTGACCTCGACCGAGCCCTCGCGCACCGCCCAGGCGGCGGCGACATAGGGCCAGGAGACCCACCAGATCATCACGCAAATCGGCGAGAGAATGAAAATCACGCCGAAAAGATCGATCCGCGCCTTGGCCACCGGCCCGACATTGCCATAGAGGATATCGACCCGCACATGACCGTTATGCAGCAGCGTGTAGCCGGCGGCGGTCAAAAAGACGATCGCGTGCATGTACCAGATCGATTCTTGCATGGTCAGGACGCTGAGCCCGAAGACATAGCGCATGACCACGATAATGACCTGGATCAGCACCATGGCGAGGGCCAGCCAGGAAACCACCCGACCAATCGTCTCGTTTATGGCATCGATGCCCCGCGAGAGCGACGCAAGTGCGCGCATGGCCGTGTCCTCTCGAAATCAAGGAAAAGCAAGCAAATGAAAGCGGTCCGGGAACGCGAACGCCCGCGCCAGACGATCCCTGGCGCGGGCATCCTCGTCAATGCGGCCGGGGCCTAGCCCTTGCCGTAGGTGAACGGCAAGGCGCGGGCGTTCATATAGCCCTGCAAGCCAATCTTGGACCAGCCGATCGCGGTTTTGCGGAACGCGCGATAGCTCTCCCAGATCTCCTTGGATGCCGCGTCGGTATTGCCGACCTGGTCAACGACATCGCCGGACACCCGGCCCAGTTCGGCCAGAAGATCGTCGGGATATTTGTGCATCTCGACGCCGTGCTGGGTGATTAGCTTCTGCAACGCGCCAGGGCTGGCGCCGTCATATTCAGCGGTCTGAACGAAGCACTCGGCCTGGAGGATCGCCTCAATGATGGCCTGATCCTCGGAGCCGAGGCCGTCCCAGAACTTCTGGTTGACCGCGTAGCTGCCCATGGTTCCCGGCTCGTGGAAGCCCGGCCAATGGTAGTTCTTGACGACCTTATAGAAGCCGAAGGCGAGATCATGCCATGGGCCGACCCATTCCGCGCCGTCGATGGCGCCGGACTGCAGCGCCGGGAAGACTTCGCCGCCCGGCAGGTTGACCACCGCGACGCCAAGCGCGCGCAGCACCTCGCCGCCGAGGCCCGGCATCCGGAACTTCACGCCCTTGAAGTCATCCAGCTTGGTGATCTTCTTGTTGAGCCAACCGCCCATCTGGGTGCCGGTGGACGGGCCGATGAACGGCTTCATCCCGAAATTCGCGTGCAACTTGTCCCAGAGCTGTTGGCCACCACCGTAGTGGATCCAGGCATATTGCTCGGCGGGCGTCATGCCGAACGGCACGGCGGTGAAGAAGTTAAAGGCTTGGGCCTTGCTCGGAAAATAATACTCGGCCGAGAAATACATCTCGGCGTTGCCTTGAGAGACCGCGTCGAAAACACCAAAAGCGGGCACCAGCTCGCCAGCGTTGAAAAGCTTGACGTTCACCCGGCCACCCGTGGCGGCGTTGATCCGCTTGGCGACCCGGTTGGCCGATGTGCCGAGGCCCGGGAAGTTCTTCGGGAACGAGGTGACGAGCTTCAGTTCTTTCTTGCCCTGTGAGATCGCCGGCGCGGCGAGTCCCGTGGCGGCGGCCACACCGGCGACACCGGCGGTGGCGGCATTTTGAATAAAGGCGCGACGTTTCATGGAATAGATCCTCCCTCAATGCGTTTTGAATAACGCATTTCCAAATCGCGCCTCGGGAGACAAGGTTTCGCAATTGGGCGAGTCATCCCACCCAGGGCACGACACTGAGAGAAGCTTAGACGGCGCCAGTGACGCGCGCAACATGGCATACGCATGTCAGACCGATGTCCGGCGCGCGAACCCACCGCACAATGGATGGGATTTAGGCGAAGACCTTGAACGCGATCCCGCCGGGCTTGGCGATCTGCTCAACCAGGGCAATCTCCCAGGTCAGGTAATCGTTCATCGCCTTTTCGACTTCCGCCGGATCCTCGCGGTCATAAGCGCGCAGATAGACGTCATCGGTGGGCGAGAGCAAACGGCTCATCCCCGCTTCCATGGTCAGGCCCGCGGCTTCCCAAGCGTCATTGCCGCCCTCGAGGACCGCCGCGTCGACACCCGCCGCGATCAGATCCGCCGCCGCCAATCGCGCGACCTTGCCATCGGGCGAGGTCAGGATCACCCGTCCCTTCGTTCCCGCCGCCGCGAGATCCTGGGCCAGGCGCGCGCGGATCGCGAAATGCGCGCCCTCGGCATGCTTCTCGCGATATCCAAGGCTGCGCTGTAGATCAACCAGGGTCGCGTCGCCGGCCATGGCCGCTTTCGCCGCCGCCGGGTCGAGCGACGGGACCTCGGCTTCCAGACCAAAGCCCGGCGCTTCGCGAGATCCGGTCGAAATCGGCTGATTATCGAGACCCGAGGCCAGGACATAGACCTCGCACCAGGCGAGCTGCTCAAGCCAGCTCGCGGTCATCAACGCACGCACCATCATGTCGTCGACCAGCACGACTCGCGCGTTCTGGGTCGCAACATAAATGTCGGTGGCCTGGACAAGCTGGCCGCCCGGCGCATGACGGGAATCGGCGATGTGACCAGCCTCGAACTCCTCGATCGTGCGGACGTCAAGGATGCCAAGGGTCCGGGTGGCTTGCTCGCCGCGCCATTGATCGAGGGTCGCGGCGTCGATGCGCTTCACCCCGAACCGCTTGGCGGCGGCCTCGGCGCGCTCCATGGCAATCTTATGACCCGCGCTGGATACCTCCGGCGGGCGCCGCTCCAACCCGTGCTCCAGCTCAAAACCCGCGAGATGCCAGCCCATGGTCCCGTTGCGCAGGGCCACCACCTTGTTGGGCACGCCGGCATTGATCAGCGACTGCGCGCCGATGATGCTGCGGGTGCGGCCGGCGCAGTTGACCACGACGGTCGTATCAGGGCTCGGCACCGCCTCCTGGATACGATGCACCAGCTCGGCGCCGGGCATGTCGATGCCGGTCGGAATGTTCATCACTCGGAACTCGTTCATCGGGCGGGAGTCGAGAACGATCATGTCCTCATCCCCATCCATCATGGCCTTCAGTTCCTCCGCCGATACCGAGGGCGTGTCATAGGCATGCTCGACAAACTCGCCGAACGCCTTGCTGGGCACATTCAAGCCGCTGAACAGCTCCAGCCCGGCGGCGTCCCAGCCGTCCATGCCGTCGGTCAGGACCGCGATATCGGTGTAACCAAACTCGGCCAGCCGTGTTGCCGCGCGTTCCGCCAAGCCCTCGCCGGCGTCGCAGAACACGACCGGCGTCGACTTGCGCGGTACCAGGTCGGGCACGCGGAGCTCAAGCTGGCTAAGCGGTATATTGGCGCAAAGCAGGATATGACGGGCGCCAAACACCCCCTCCTCACGCACATCGATCAGCGCCAGCTCATCATTGCCGTCGATCCGGGCCTTGAGGTCGGTCGCGGAAATTGCCTTGGTCATGAGAGTCGCTCCAGTCGATTGGGATGGTTACTCGGCGGGCTCCGACATGGCGCCGCCGTAAGGCGCGGTCGTGCCGTTGATCATATCGAAGCTTACACGGCCCGACAGAAATTCGAACCCCTTGCCGTAGAGATGCAGATGCATCACGGGCTGGGACATATCGACATGGATGGAATGCACATCCTCCGCCGCGAGGGCGAGACCGGTACCGGCGGTCACGCTGAACTCATGGTCAAGCGCGATGCGGCCCTGCCCTGGGGTCGAGCCGTCATCGAGCCGCTTGTAGATCTTGTTGTGCTCCACCTCCTCGATCCCGGCGATCACCGCCCAAGTCCGATGGTCATGCGGCGGCGTCTCGCCGTCGGACCCGCTGGAATAGAGATACAGCGCGAAACCGCCATCGGCGTCTTGAGAAAGCAAATAAGTATCATCGTCCTCATTGCCGGTGGCTGGAAAGTCGGCGCGGGGAAATAGATCCGTGCGCTTGGTGAGCGCGACCAGCCGCTCCTTCATGGCCTCGAGCGCCGCGCGGTCCGGCATGCCGTCCCCGGCGATCGCTTTGATTTCCCGAAGGGTCTTCTGGACGGCGTTATCGCGTTGCTCCTGGAGGGTCATGGCATCACTCCGCGGCTTCCAAGGCCTCGCTGGCTTCCAACCAGGTGGCCTCGGCGGCGGCGATCTCGCGATCGACCGCCTCCTTCTTCATGATCAGCTCCTGGAGCTCCCGGGTCGACTTCTCGTAGGTCGCGGGATCGCCGAGCGTATCGACGAGCTTCTGGCGACGGGCACTTAGTTTTTCGAGGAGCTTCTCGGCTTCCCGCGCCGCCTTGCGGATATCGGCGTTTTCCTTGCGACGCTCGGCGGCGGCCTTGCGGGCTTCCTTGCGGTCGACCCGGTTGTTTTTCTCGCCGGCCGAGGTCTCGCTCGCCTTGGCGCTCTTGCTCGCCGCCCGAGACCGCTCACGCAGCCAGCCGGCATAGTCCGAGAGATCCCCATCAAAGGGTTTGACGGTACCGTCGGCGACCATCCACAGCCGGTCGACGGTCAGCTCCAGCAGGCGGCGGTCATGGCTGATCAGGATCACCGCGCCGTTGTAGTCGTTCAAGGCCTGGACCAGCGCGTCACGGGCGTCGATATCGAGATGGTTGGTCGGCTCGTCAAGGATCAGCACATGCGGGCTGTCATGGGTGATCAGCGCGATGGTCAGCCGGGCCTTCTCGCCGCCGGACAGATGCTTGACCTTGGTCGTTTGCTTGTCCTGGACCAGGCCGACACCGCCAAGCCGGGCGCGCACTCGGTCTTTCGGCGCGTTCGGCATTAGGCGCGCCAGATGATCGGTGGCGGTTTCCTCCAGGTCCAGATCGTCGACCTGATGCTGAGCGAAGAAGCCGACCTTCAGCTTGGCCGTGCGGTGCCCGTCGCCGGCCATCCGCTCCAGCCGCCCGGCGATAAGCTTGGCCAGCGTCGACTTGCCGTTACCGTTCTGTCCCAGAAAGCCGATGCGGTCATCCGCGTCGAGACGCAGATCCACGCCGGTCAGGATCGGCTTTCCGGGCTCATATCCGACCGAGGCCTGGTCGAAGGTCACGAGCGGCGGCGGCAGGATCTCGGGCTCGGGAAAGCGGAACACGGTGCTCGGCTCCGCCGCGCCGCTGGCCACCACGTCCATGCGTTCCAGCGCCTTCAAACGGCTTTGCGCCTGCCGCGCCTTGCTCGCCTTATAGCGAAAGCGGTCAACGAAGGCCTGCATGTGCTTGCGCGCGGCGGCCTGCTTGCGGGCCATTGCTTCCTGCAGCGCCAGCCTTTCGGCCCGCACCCGCTCAAACCGGTCATAGCCGCCGGTGTAGTAGGTCAGCTTCAGGTTTTCGAGATGCAGGATCCCGGTCACCGCCCGGTTCAACAGGTCGCGGTCATGGCTAACCACCACCAGGGTCTTGGGATAGGCGCGCAGATGGGTTTCCAGCCACATCGCCGCTTCCAGATCCAAATGGTTGGTCGGCTCATCCAGCAGCAACAGTTCCGGCTCGGCGAAGAGCAGCGCGGCGATCGCCACCCGCATCCGCCAGCCACCGGAGAAATTCGACAGCGGCTGGTTCTGTGCCGCCTCGTCAAAGCCGAGCCCGGCCAGAATCGAGGCCGCGCGGGACGGCGCGACATGGGCGCCGATATCAACCAGCCGATTCTGGATCTCGGCGATCCGCAGCGGATCGGTCTCGACCTCCGCCCGCTCCAGTAACTCCGCTCGTTCCTTGTCGGCGGCGAGCGTGAAGCCCAGCGGTGTTTCGTCCCCGCTCGGCGCTTCCTGCTCGACCGTACCGATGGCGTTGGCGACACCGGCGATCCCGTCGATCGCGATCTCACCACTATCCACGTGCGCGGTCCCGGCGAGCAGGCGCAGCAAGGTCGATTTGCCCGAGCCATTGCGCCCGACAAGCCCGACCTTATGGCCGGCCGGCACGGTCGCGGTGGCGCCGTCGAACAACATCCGCCCGGCGACCCGATAGGTCATGTCCCTGATCCTGATCATGGCGCGTGATAGCATCCCACGCGGCCTCCCGCCAACCGGGGAGTTGAAAGGTCCGCCGCCGCTGTTGGTCGTCCCGCGTCGGCTCGACGGTGTCGCATGGATTTGACATCGTCGTCCTCGCGCAGGCGGGGACCTCTTTTCGATTTGCAAAGGTGTTTGGATCGTCCGCTTGTCGAGGCCCCGTCTTGGCGAGGACGACGATGAAGGTTTGCCGGACAACCGCTCGCCGTCGCGGAAGGACCCTATGAGCGAATGCGCGAAACCGGGACGTCTCTTCCGCGCTCGCCGCGATCATGCTTGTCTCTCAAGACAACCTTTCCTCTAGGATGCCCGTGACTCAGATCCGCGACGCCATCACAAACATTCCCGCGCCGATGCGGGGGGTGATCTGCATGGTCCTGGGCGCGCTGGTGCTGACCGTGAATGACGGCATGGCGAAATACCTGACCGAGAGCTATCCGGTCGGCCAGGTGATGGCGCTGCGGGGGGTGTCGATCGTGGCGCTGCTGGCGGCGTTCTACCTGGCGACCGGACGAACCGCCGCGCTTCGGGTCAATCGCTGGAGCCATCAGCTTAGCCGGGCCTCGCTGATGACCTGCTCTACCATTTGCTTCGTCACCGGGCTCAGCCTGCTGCCGATCGCCGACGCCATCGCCATTTCCTTCGCGGGCCCGCTGTTGACGGTGGCCTTGGCGATCCCGTTCCTGGGAGAGCGCGTCGGCTGGCGGCGATGGGCCGCGATCCTCGTCGGTTTCGCCGGCGTGCTGGTGATGGTTCAGCCCACCGGCGACGCCTTCCGTATCGCCGCGCTCGCGCCGCTCGGCGCCGCGTTCTTCGGCGCCTGCCGCGATGTGGTGACCAGACGCATCAGCGGCACCGAGTCCTCCAGCGCGATCCTGATGATCAGCACGACTTTCGTGACCCTCGCCGGGTTTCTCAGCTGGCCGCTGGGCTGGGCGCCGATTCAGGTCGAGCATCTCTGGATCTTCGCCATTTCCGGCATCTTCGTCGGCGGCGCGCAGTACCTGATGATCGAGGGATTCCGGCTCGGCGAAGTCGCGCTGATCGCGCCGTTCAAATACACGACGCTGATCTGGGCGGTAATCATCGGAGCGGTGTTCTGGGGCGATGTACCTGGAACCGGCGTCTGGATCGGCGCGGTGTTGGTGGTCGCCGGCGGGTTGTATCTGCTGAGAAGCGAGGGGAAGAAATAACTTTTCCCTCTACGCCACCGTGTACCGCTTAACGAAATCCTCATTGATCGTCACGCCAAGGCCCGGTCGGTCGGGGATCTCGACCATGCCATCGACGGACACTGGCGCCTCCTCGGCGAGCTCGAACAGCATCGGGTTGGCGCCGAGGGAGTATTCGATGATATGCGCCGCCGGAGACGCCGCCGAGACGTGCAGGCCGGCGTTG